>NZ_JAIQZM010000002.1:51067-289414 GCF_023333595.1 Argonema galeatum A003/A1 | reverse complement strand
CCTCTCAGACCAGCTACTGATCGTCGCCTTGGTGAGCTTTTACCTCTCCAACTAGCTAATCAGACGCGAGCTCATTTCCAGGCAATTAATCTTTCACCTTTCGGCATATCCGGTATTAGCAGCGGTTTCCCTCTGTTGTCCCCGACCTGAAGCTAGATTCTCACGCGTTACTCACCCGTCCGCCACTCAAGTATTTCTACTTGCGTTCGACTTGCATGTGTTAAGCATACCGCCAGCGTTCATCCTGAGCCAGGATCAAACTCTCCATTTTATTGATTGAGTTTGTTTCGGCTCCCCAAGTCATCTACTAGATGGCTTCGGTAACTTTTCTTTCTTACTACTTTCCTATCCGAGGAATTAGTGCTATTCTGGCTTTCAAACTATTATTTTTTCTAGGTTCGGCGCGCTCGTTTCGCTTCGCTTGCGCTGTGCTTTTCCGACCGCTTAATCAATATAACAACTCTACAATCTCCTGTCAAGGGGAAAATACAAAAAAGTTTGAAAGGGCTGAAGTGCGCTTGTGTAGAGCGATTTGAGGTAAATTGGCTCTGCGAAGCGAAAAAATTGAGGAAAAAATTTCAGTGGAAAGTGCCGTCGCTGTTTTACCGTCCTGGATAGTTCTGGATAATCTGCTCCAGAGTTGGTTGGTGGAGGATATTGGTCGGGGCGATCGCACGACGCAAAGCCTACTCGCCGGAGAAGTCGGAGTAGGACGGGCTGATTGGATTGCTAAGCAATCAGGCATAGTGGCTGGTTTACCTATTGCTGCACGAGTTTTCCAGCTTTTGAACCAGCGGGTAAGCTTTGTCCCGATTGTCGCTGAGGGACACCCATGCCAGAAGGGACAGGTAATTGCTCGAATTCACGGCCCTTACGAGGCGCTGCTAACGGGCGAACGGGTTGCCCTAAACATCGCTATGCGCCTCAGTGGGATTGCTACGCTCACTAATAAGTATGTAGAGCAAATTGGCGATTTGCCTACCCGACTGACAGATACCCGCAAAACAACGCCGGGATTGAGGCTGTTGGAAAAGTACGCAACTCTATTGGGAGGGGCTGTCAATCATCGCATGGGGCTAGATGATGCCGTAATGATCAAAGATAACCATATTGAGGCGGCTGGTGGGATAGGTAAGGCGATCGCACGCATTCGTTCCCAAATACCTTATCCCCTCACGATAGAGGTGGAGACAGAAACGCTAGACCAAGTGCAAGAAGCTCTAAAGCACGGTGCTGACATCATCATGCTGGATAATATGGCCCTCGACATGATGCGCCAAGCAGTAAAGATGATTCGTCAGGAAAATGACCGCATCAAAATTGAGGCATCTGGGAACATCACTCTGGAAACTATCCGCGCCGTTGCGGACACTGGGGTAGACTACATTTCCAGCAGCTCGCCGATTACTCGGTCACCTTGGCTGGATTTGAGTATGAACATAGATGTTAGTACGATATAGGAAAGAAGCACTTAGCCCGATCTCCCGGCAGAAAGTCAATGAATCCTACCCTTAAAAAACTCAAAACTAAATTTGAGCAGGCTTTAATTGCCGCCTTTGGCCCTGACTGTGCTGGAGTAGACCTAATGCTGGTGTCTGCTAGCAATCCTAAATTTGGCGATTATCAATCCAACAGCGCACTCTCCCTATCTAAGCAATTGGGCCATCCGCCGCGTGCGATCGCAGAAAAAATCGTTCAGTATTTTGAGATTACCGACATCTGCGAACCGCCAGTCGTAGCGGGGCCTGGTTTTATCAATTTCACCCTGAAACCGTCATACCTGGAAGCGCAACTGAATGCTATCCAAGCAGATCCTCGCTTGGGAATCGCACCGACGAAAAGTCCTCAACGGGTGGTTGTCGATTTTTCCAGCCCTAATATTGCCAAAGAAATGCACGTCGGGCATTTGCGATCGACTATCATCGGAGATTGTATTGCCAGAATTTTAGAATTCGAGGGTCACGATGTTCTGCGATTAAACCATGTGGGCGACTGGGGAACTCAGTTTGGAATGTTAATTGCCTACTTGAGAGAAGTTTGCCCAGAAGCTTTAACTACTGCTAATGCTGTAGATTTGGGCGATTTAGTTAGTTTTTACCGCAAAGCTAAACAGCGGTTTGATGAAGATGAGCGGTTCCAGGAAACTGCCCGTCAAGAAGTGGTAAAATTGCAAGCTGGTGCCGAAGATTCTCGTCGTGCATGGCAGCTGCTGTGCGAACAATCGCGGCGAGAATTTCAGGCGATCTACGATATGCTGGATGTGCAACTTATAGAAAGAGGGGAATCTTTTTATAACCCCTTATTGCCAGCAGTAGTGGAAAATTTAGACAAGCAAGGTTTATTAGTAGAAGATGCTGGGGCTAAGTGCGTTTTTCTAGAAGGATTTACTAACAAAGCGGGCGATCCTTTACCTTTAATAGTGCAAAAATCTGATGGCGGTTACAACTACGCCACAACAGATTTGGCAGCTTTGCGGTATCGGATTCAGCAAGATGGGGCTGCGCGTATTATCTACGTTACCGATACCGGACAGACAAATCACTTCGCTCAGTTTTTTCAGGTAGCCAGACGCGCTGGCTGGATTCCAGATAACGTTGAATTGGTTCACGTTCCCTTTGGTTTGGTGCAGGGGGTAGATGGCAAAAAGCTGAAAACCCGCTCTGGGGAAACTGTGCGGTTAAGAGATTTGCTTGATGAAGCGATCGCTGCTGCCCGTGAAGATCTTGAAGATAGACTAAAGGAAGAAAAGCGCGAGGAAACTGAGAAATTTAAGGCCAACGTTGCTGAGATACTTGGCATTAGTGCTGTTAAGTATGCCGATTTAAGCCAAAACCGTAACAGCAGCTATATTTTTAATTCCAAGAAGATGGTAGCCCGCGAGGGCAATACAGCAACTTACCTACTTTATGCCTATGTTCGGATTCAGGGTATTAGCCGCAAAGGTGATATTGATTTTGAACAACTGGGAACAGATGCTAAAATTCTGTTACAGGAAGAAGCAGAATTGATTCTGGCAAAGCACTTATTACAGCTAAGCGAGCTTCTCGGCTACGTTGAGGAAGATTTGCTACCCAATCGCCTTTGTGAGTATTTGTACGAACTCAGCAAGAAGTACAACCAGTTTTTTGAGCAATGCCCTGTACTATGGGCAGAAGAACCTGTGAGAGCATCTCGATTGATTCTCTGCGATTTAACTGCCAAAACTTTAAAACTTGGTTTATCTTTACTGGGTATTCAAGTTCTAGAGCGAATGTAATCGATAAGTAGTAGGTGAGGGGGAAAAAAATCCACTAGCTAATACCTACTAGCCCCCCTTGCCACTTAGTAACTAACGTAAGTTGCGAGTTATATCATTAAGGCTGCTAACAGGTAATGGGTACGTTGTTGCGCTAAAGCGCTTTAGTGCAACAACGTACCTACAAAAGAAGTAGTTAAATGCCTGACACTCAGAGGATTTTTGAATGAGTGAATGAGTGAATGAGTGACTTCCGACGAAGGCCCTAGCCCTTTTTTGGCCCAGTCTTCGGCTTCTGTACCGGCTTCTGCATAGCCAATAATTCCGGCACCGTCACAAACTGATATCCCTGCTTTTTGAGTCCGGCAATGATTTGCGGTAAAGCCTGCACCGTTCTTGGGTGGATATCGTGCAAGAGTACAATTTTCCCAGGTCGCGCATTACTCAGCACATTATTGACCAACATGGATGCAGAGCGGCTGGGATGGTTTTCTCCGGGATCGACTGACCACATCACAACAGCATACTTTTGAGCGCGGGCATAACCAGCTACCCCATTGTTCAGAACGCCACCAGGCGGACGGAAAAGCGATGTCTTGACACCAGTTGTCTTGTAAATCAGAGCGGCTGTATTTTCAATTTCCGCAGCAGCCATCGCCGGATTCATCCGAAAGTACCAGTGGTGCCAGGTGTGGTTGCCAATAACGTGACCGTCTTGCACCACTTCTCGTCCAATGTCTGGATAGTTTTTCAGGTTGCGTCCGATCCAGAAAAACGTTGCCTTTATGTCGTTTTGCTTGAGGATGTCCAGCACCTGTAAAGTGGTTTTGGGCCAAGGGCCGTCATCAAATGTCAGCGCAATTACCTTGGACGGTCTGCTTAAGTTTACTTCGCGAACGGTTTTGCCTTGAAACTGTGCTGGTACGGAAAAGACCAGATTTATAGCTGCCTCTGCCTTCTGTACACTCTCCCCATTACTCCCTTTTGGTAGCCTGGGGTCAGCTAGGCGTCCGGGCAGCACCATGTAGCTGCCTAACAAGCCTACAAGCGTAACCAGCGTTGCAAAGAATTTGGGATACCAAAAAAAGGCATATCTTGCTGTCATATTACGATTTTTATAAAAAAAACATCTCTACTATTATTGAGAGATCCACGCCCAGATCTGGGAATAATACAACAAAGAGTTAATTTTATTCGTGGAAACGTATCAAATTAACATTTCTTCAGTGATCCAGGTCATGCCTTCCCAGCCTAAAGATGGGGATACTGCCAGGAAGGGCGTTTTTGAGAGGTAGCATATATGGACAGCCAGGGTCGTCAACCAGACCACAAGCCTATAAAAGGTATTCCTGAAAATGAGCGTACAACAATTGCCTTCTCGCTAGAGGGAGACGAGATAGGCAAACTGCGGGAGGAAACGGAAAACAATGCCAAACTCGCCCAGGCAAACCGACTGGTAGACCAAGGAATCGAACAGCATCAGGCTAGCCAATTTAAAGCGGCATTACAGTTTTTCCAGCAGGCACTCTCGATCTACCGGGACATCCAATGCCGTCAGGCAGAGGGGAAGGTGCTGGGGAATCTGGGAAATGCTTGCTATGCTCTGGGTGAGTATGTTAAAGCGATTAATTACTACCAGCAATTGTTGGAGATCGCAAAAGATACCCAAGACCGTCGTGCGGAAGGACTGGCCCTGGGGAATCTGGGAAATGCTTACCGTCACTTGGAAGACCACCTCAAAGCGATCGAGTACCAGCAGCAAAGCTTAATAATTGCTAAGGAAATTCAAGACTGCCGAGGAGAGGTGGCAGCACTCAACAACCTGGGACTTGCTTACAAGGCTTTGGGAGATTACACGAAGGCAATTGACTACCAGCAGCAAAGCTTGACGCTGATGCGGAAAATCAAAGACCGCAAGGGAGAAGGTCAGCTGCTGAGAAATTTGGGAAATGCTTTTTATTCCCTGGGGGATTACCCCACAGCAATTGAATACTACCAGCAGCGCTTGGCTTTGGCGCGGAATATCCAAGACTTGCGGGGGGAAGGACAGGTGCTGAGAAATCTGGGCAGTGCTTGCTACGCTCTGGGTAATTATACCCAAGCGATCGAATATTATCAGCAGCGCTTGACTCTGGCAAAAGATACTCAAGACCTTCGAGTAGAAGAACAAGCGTTAGGAAGCTTAGGAGTTGCTTATGAAGCTTTAGGCAACTTCGATCTGGCGATCGAGTGCTACGAACAGCGCTTGGTCATAGCACGGCAACTCCCAGACGATCGCGTTGAACAGCAGGCCCTAGGAAGCCTGAAAGTTGCTTGCTATGCTTTAGGGGACTACGCTAAAGCTTTTAAATATCAAGAACTGCGTTCCGCAATTCCATCCAACGTTAGTAATTAGTCCTTAGTCATTGGTCATTGGTCATCTGTCAAGTGGTATATCAGTGCATCCGTGTATATCCGTGTCGTGCTGCAACCTACTCATCGGTCATTTCATAAAAACAAATGACTTTTAACAACTCACAAGAATCAATCTTTCACAACTTTTAAGGTTTGCAAGGTTGAATCTGTACAACCGCTAATCGTTCCGCCCATTGCTTTAATGGTTGATAAATATTCCAGGGCGGTTGGGGTAATCACTTCACCGGGCATCAAAATGGGAATCCCTGGTGGATAAGGACAAACCAGTTCAGCACTAATGCGTTGGCTTATCTGTTCAAAGGGTAATGTTTCCGTCGAAGCAAAGAAAGCTTCGCGGGGTGAAATCAGGGGCATCTTGTAACGATCGGGCATCTCAACCAAATCCAGACCTCTCGTCTTCTTAACAGGATAACTCGCTGTTTGATATTTTTTGGCTAATGTGGCGAAACTTTGCACTAATTTCACAATATCTTCTTCTTTATTCCCCAGACTGATAATAAAAGTCAGATGTTCCATTGATGGGAACTCAGCTATTACACTGTGTTGATATAGAATTTCATCCACTTCAAATCCGGTCAAACCTAAGCGGGAAACAGTCACAGTCAAGCGCGTTCGATCGATCGCCACAAAACCTGGTGTATATGCGGTTTCTAAAACAGATAATCCCGGAATTTCGTTGATTCTGGTTCTCGCTTGATCCGCTAACTGCAACGTCCTCCTCATCAGCTGTTCGCCATGCAATACCATCTGCTGACGCGCCGCATCCAGAGAAGCTAATAATAAATAACTGGGACTGGTGGACTGCACTAATTGTAAGGCTTTGCTGACGCGATCGCGATCGACCCTGTTACCCCTAACGTGCAACATGGATGCCTGAGTTAAAGCGCTGAGAACTTTGTGGATAGATTGCACCGTCAAATCAGCGCCAGCTGATAAGGCTGAAGGCGGCAAGTCGGGATGAAAGGTAAAATGGGGGCCGTGGGCTTCGTCTACCAGCAAAGGGATGTTGTGTTGATGAGCTAGGTCTGCGATCGCTTCCACATCTCCACAAACGCCATAATAAGTTGGGTAAACCATCATCACTGCCTTAGCGTCTGGATGCTGCTGTAGTGCAGCCGCCACAGCTTTTGGCGTGATACAGTGGGCAATATCCTTCAGGGGGTCGTATTCTGGATTAACGAAAATCGGTATAGCACCGGAAAGGATTAAACCTGCGATCGCAGACTGATGTACATTTCGAGGCAAAATAATTTTCTCCCCCGTCCGGCAAGTCGCCAAAATCGCCGCCAGTACCCCCGCAGTCGAACCATTCACCAAAAACCAAGTAAATTCGGCTCCAAAGGCCGCTGCTGCCAATTCGTGCGCCGACCGGAGCGTATTTTCTGGCGCAGACAGATTATCCAAACCCGGCAACTCAGTTAAGTCCGATCGAAACACCTCATAACCCAGTAATTCTCCCAGGGGCTGAGAAACTCCTTGTCCCTGCTTGTGTCCCGGCGTGTAAAACGCCGCATGGGAATTGTTAACATATTCCTGGAGAGCGTCCAGCAAGGGCGTTTTTGCTTGAGAATCTGAGACAAATGACATGAAACTAATCTTACTGCTACAGTAGCAAATCTGGATACACTATTCAAAAGGCATATTGTAGGGCGTAGCTATTCAGGAGGATGTCATTCGATCGGTTTTTACCTAATTTGATAGAGTCGAACGATTTTATGAAGATTCTCATGATTAATCCCAGTCCCCTTCCTTTCCCCGAACCCCAGATTCCCAGTCCCATACCGGAACCCATACCCAATCCCATTCCCGAACCGCCAGTGCCAGAACCCGTCCCTGGGCCAGTGCCTCAGCCAATTCCAGGACCTGTGCCAGAACCTGTGCCTGCACCCATTCCCCAGACGGTTCCAGGGCCAATTCCTCAAACCGTTCCCTAAACAGTCTAAAATCAAATTTACCCAGTTTTTACCCCAGAACTAAAATGCTAAGAGCCGGAATTGTTGGACTTCCTAACGTTGGTAAATCCACCCTATTTAACGCCTTGGTTGCTAATGCCAAAGCGCAAGCCGCCAACTTTCCCTTTTGCACGATCGAACCCAACGTCGGCGTCGTTGCAGTGCCAGATGAACGGTTAAATGTTCTGGCTAAAATTTCCAATTCCGACCAAATTGTTCCAACTCGCGTCGAGTTTGTAGATATTGCCGGGTTGGTGAAAGGTGCTAGCCAGGGGGAAGGACTGGGCAATCAATTTTTATCCCATATTCGAGAAGTAGATGCCATAGTTCATGTAGTGCGCTGTTTTGAGAATGATGACATTATCCACGTTGCCGGTTCTGTTGACCCAGCTAGAGATATTGAAATCATCAATCTAGAGTTAATTTTATCCGATTTGGCGCAAATCGAGCGTAAGATCGATCGCACCCGTAAAATGGCTCGTACTAGCAAGGAAGCCCAAATTGAATTGTCAGCTTTGGAAAAAATAAGTGCTGTATTAAATGAAGGCAAACCAGGGCGGCAAGTTAGTTTAACTGAAGAAGAAATTGAATCAATTAAGGGTTTAGGTTTGCTCACTTCTAAGCCGATAATTTATGCTGCCAATGTGTCTGAAGATGATTTGGCAACTGGAAATAAATATGTAGAACAGGTGCAGCAAATAGCGGTTCAAGAAAAAGCTCAAGTCGTAATTGTTTCTGCCCAAGTAGAATCAGAATTAGTCGAGTTACCAGAGTCAGAAAGGGGAGAATTTTTGGCATCTCTGGGCGTAGAAGAAGGCGGTTTGAAATCTTTAATTCGTGCCACTTACGAACTATTGGGATTGCGTACTTATTTTACCGCTGGGCCGAAGGAAACTCGCGCTTGGACGATTAACGCTGGAATGTTGGCACCGCAAGCTGCTGGTGTGATTCACACGGATTTTGAGCGCGGTTTTATTCGCGCTGAAACAGTTGCTTATAAAGATTTGGTAGCAACTGGCTCGATGACTGCTGCGAAGGAGAAAGGCTTAGTTCGCAGTGAAGGTAAGGAGTATATTGTGCAGGAAGGCGATGTGCTGTTGTTCCGGTTTAATGTGTAGGTATTTCACTCATATAGCATAACAGGTTGTGGACTTATGAATCTGAAACTTAGATCGGCAAAAATCAAAAATTTCAAGAGTTTGGGTGATGTTGACTTAAACTTTAGAAACTTAACAATTCTTGTCGGTTCAAATTCAAGCGGTAAGTCAAACTCTTTAGAGGCGCTAAGGTTTCTAAGCAGTCTTCTTGTTAGAGAATCTCTTCCCGCAGTTGAAGGAATGCAGAGAGCGTTAAGATACGGTAATGACAATATCTGTTATAGCATTACTGTAGAGGATGATGATAAGCAAGCAGAATATAGTTTATCTCTTGCATCTAACGGACGAAAAACTCTGCTAGCTCATGAAAATCTGAAAGTAAATGGAAAGGAGGTAATTAATATTATAAATGGCAAAGGAGAAGTAAGTGATGAAGATGGTAAAAACACTCAAAAATATCAGTCAGCCCCGGAAAGTATAGAAGGTTTAGCATTAAGATCGGCGGGAAACTTCGGAAATAAACCTTTTACAAAAAAACTAGCTAGCTACATTAGAGAGTGGAAGTTTTATGATATAGATCCAGATATAATAAGACAATACCCTTCTTTGATGGGCATGATTAAAGGTATCGCTCAACGAAGTAACCCCAGTGAGAGTATACCAAGCCTTGACGCTCAAGCTGGTGAAGTTCAGGAAGTTTTGAACTACTGGGCTCAAAATGAAAGAGATACCTTTGAGGGGATTAGTCAAGAACTCAAAGATTGTCTCAATATCAGCTTAAGTCTAGTTGAAGAGGGAGAGCAAATTGTAAAAGTTTTAGAACCAGATGGTAAACAAATGCCATTGTCCAGTATGTCAGATGGTACTCTCCGATTGATAGCTTATTTTATACTGCTTTATCAGTCCGATATACCCCCGCTGATTGGTATTGAGGAACCAGAAAGAAATCTTCATCCAGGTATTCTAAAAGATGTTGCTTCTATAATGAAAAGACTATCTAAAAGGACTCAAGTAGTTTTTACAACTCATAGTTCTCAGTTACTTGATTGCTTCGATCCGGAAGAAATATCATCTGAAATCTCAGTAATTCTTTTGAGTAAGAAAGATGAGTATGGAACCAAAGCTTGTTTACTGGATAAGCTGGCTGAAAATCGTGACGATCTCTTAGATTGGATGAATGATTTCGGATTAGGTAGTGCCATTTATCATAGTCACTTATTAGAAGAAATGGTGGGTAGTTAGTATGCCCAGTGTGCGTATCTGGACTCCGGAATCTGACAATGATAGAGATTCGGTTTGCTGTATAGCTCAAAAAATAGTTGAATACTATGGATGCGATCTAACAATTGAATATGCAACTAAACAAGCATTCAATGATGCCGCGCGGAAACCAGATGGATTAAAAAAAGCAGTTGATATATATCTTAGGCGTAACGATATAGTCATATTTCTTATAGATGCAGACAGTGCAAAATCCCAAGCTCAACGACGTAGCGAAAGAAATTCTTTAGTCAACAGAATTCAAGCAGTAGTTAGTGCATCTGTAGGAAAAGCTATATTAATTCTTATGCTTCAAGAATTAGAAGCTTGGCTTTTAGTAGACTGTCTTGGTATCTGCTGCTACTTTACAAAGAGTCCAGAAACTAGGAATATCCAGGATTGGATAAAGTTCGCAAATCGCAGACAACCTGGGCAGACAAATTTGATAGAAGAAGCTGAGCTTGGAGGCAAAAATGCAAAAGAATATCTCGAAAAACTTTCGCGAGAAGTTTTAATAAAAATAAATCCGAATCTTAAAAATAAACTTCAGAATCTGCAAGAGCGTCAATATAGTGAGGATAAATCTTCGGAAGTTGCAGAGTATATGGAAATTAGTAGTCAAACAATTAAGAGAAACGAGTCTTTAGAAGAATTTGCCCAGTGTTTAAAGAAATTGGCTGCGGTAGAGTGACACAACTGAGATATCTACTCTTGTTTGTGAGTAAATGGGTAAGTAGCGGCGAGGGAAAATGCGATCGCGTTAACTACACCTATTCCTGCAAAGCAAGGCATCAGCCACTTCCACCAATGTATACAGACGAACCCATATTTTCATCATCTGTACCCAATATTACGCCACCCCCTGCACCCGGTACGAGTTCGATCGCTTCAATCTTGTGGTAATCATAACGGTATAGAAGAACAAGTTCGGGATTTTGCCGGAATCCAATTCCATTTCCACTAACCTCAAACGCACCTGCCACGTATACAGCCGACTCGAATGGCCCATCGTTCCCAGGATCGGTTGCTGACGTAATAAAAAGAATTCCCGCCCGATCTATCTTAAGATCGGAAATGTGGCGAACATTGCTAGTAGGCCACGGCACTTTCAGATTAACAGAACCTGTTTTTGTAATTTGATATGTAGCTGGATTTAGAATCCCCCAATAAATTATTGCCGCCTCTTCACCTTCACCCCGATGCGCCCAAACAGCTAATAATTTTGCATCTATTTCCTGTAAAGCAAATGCTTCAAAATTCCTTTTATCAGGAATAATAGGTAAATTGAATACTTTGAGAACCGAAATATTTTTGTTGGAATTATCCAGCTTAATATGATATATTTTCCCCGAACTGCTTAGAGCCATGAAAAAAGGGTTAAAACTTCCTGGAACAGATGTTATCCCCTCCAAATCCCTTGGTAAATCTGTGTTGTTAGGCCATTCCAAGGGAAAATATTGAGGTTTCTTTTTACCCTTGATAGTAACGATCGCTAAACGCCCCTGGTCTTTTTCTTTATTGTCATGGACAATCAGCAAATCCAGAGAATTTTTTTGCTGCTGAATCATAGCCATACCGCTAATACCGAAAAGGATGCCGCCTCGGACGGGACGCCACTGTTGTGCCAACACTTGCTGGGATACAAGCAAGAATGAAACCAAGATAGCTATAGTTAGCAGTAACTTTAGAAATCTACCCATCTTGAATTAAACCAGCAAATTTCTCAGTAATGCAGGGCTTACGTAGAGATCCCCTCAGCCCCCCTTTTTAAGGGGGGGTTTCCGCTTCCCCCCCTTAATCGCTCCTGGAAAAATTAAAATGTCGCCGCGTATGTTAACTCAAAATCTCGATAAATCGTAACGCGGCAAGAGTTAGCTGGTTCCTTCAATAACTCATAATCCAATTTACCTGTAATCGTGCTAACAGGTCGCCTCAATGGTTTATTATCATACTGACTCCGCTCCCTTGTACTCCAATCAATAATTGCACCATCAAGCGAATTCTGAAATTCTGCCGCTAACATCAAGATTTCAAACTTATCTTTGATTTGTCCAAGTACAGGGAACCTAATAGAAACCCACTGCGTTATTATTGGCTTTATATCATTAGGTGTCATGTGAGTTTGGCACTCCCCCAACTCTAAATCATAAGGCTCCCATTTGAAATTATCTTGCTGATGCCCAAAGTCGATTTGCATCTCCTTGAGAGATTTGTCTATATGCGGTAACAGTCCTAGATTAGGGTCAGATAGTAGCTTACGAATGTTGGAAGGGTCAGTCATAAAATTGTTCCTCAATTGAAGTTAGTTCTGTTGACGCCAAACTTTCTTAGTGGGGCGTTCTCTTTACTTGTGCCGGAGGCATTAGCATTGGGGCGAAAATTTATGGCTCTAACCCGTGTTTTTTGTCCAAATGCTTTGCCCTACCTAACTTGGAAATTCATTCCCAGATGGCTCTGGTGTCGAGCCGAGAGCTTCTTTTAGCAGAGCCCTGACTTTTCGACCTTGATCCCACCTTAATAATATTACACTTTTGACACCTTTAATTAAAAGAATTTTTACTAGCTCCACTCTCATTTTTTTGCGTAAATCGCCGGGAAGTGATTGATAAGTTTTGTTACGAATAATTTTTAGCCATACTTTATAAATCTCAAACAAAGTTTCAATTTTATTTTCGCCAAGATTGTGGCTGGTTGCTTGATTGGGATGAATGCGAAATGAAGCTAGTCTTTCGTCAATAAATCCTATCTTATAATATGTCATAATCCGCAGCCACATCTCTAAGTCAGCGAGTTGCTTAAAAGCCGGGTCGAATAAGCCAACCCGCTCAAAAACTTCCCGACAAATCAAGACATTTGTAGGTTCGCCAATTTTGTTGTAGGGAGGTTTAAAAAAATTACGATCTTGTAAAAGAGTAATACCAGATTGGACAAACTGAATCTTAGACCAATGTTTGTGTAAATCTTTCATTCCGGTGACAAATTCTATGTCTATTGGCTGTTCGTAAATTAAGTTGCGGCAGCTAAAAACAAGACCTATTTTTTCGTCTTGTTCAGCCATTTTTACCATCTTGGTAATACAGTCTGGTTCGAGAGTATCGTCTTGGAATAAGAACTTAATATATTTGCCTTTCGCTTGGGAAATGCAATAGTTCCAGTTAGGTACTAAACCGTATCTGGAATGAGTGAAAATATGGGAGTTAGCTAAGTGAGATGCACGAAGCAAATTCAGGCTTTCATCTTGAGAATTATCATCAGAGATAATAATTTCTATATAAGGATAAGTAGTTTGACGGATGGTGTTTAAAAGCGATTCAATAAATTCAGCGCCGTTATATACAGGGATACAAATGCTAACAAGCGGATAACTAGACATTTATGGCTCTGAATTGTCTATGGTGAAACTGTCATGTCGGCCTTTTTTCTTAAATTGGGGATATTTCCCGAAAATTAACGGCATACTGGAAGAGAACTTGCAACCTAACTCTCCGTAAAATCTGGTAAACTGCACAAGCAACCATGAAACGTAAATCTACAGCCGACGCCTCTAAATCCTCCGCCTTTAATTCCACCACCCTGGCAATTCTTGCAGGCGTATTTATTTTGGGAATCGGGGTCGGCATTGGCTTTAGCACCACAGCCAATTCTAGCATCGAAAATGTGGCATCCCGCGAAGTGATCGATCGCAGTGCGCCGAACCCCGATATTTGCGCTCAGTATGGAGCCAGCGCGATCGTCTCCGACACCCGCATCTTTGTAACATTAAACCCCTTCACCGTCTACGTAACCCAGCCGCGTATGCAACCCGGATGCGTCCTGCGAAGCAATAACTGGGCAATTCTGGAGAGTAGAAAACTGGTGACATCAGAGCAGGTGCGAGAGTGTAAAAACCGGATGAACACCTTTGGCTACACTAACACTCTGGAGAATTCCCCCCAAATTGACTGCCTCTATCAAACCGACGCCGATAAAAATCGCTTCTTCAATCAACCGGGAACCGGCGCTCCCCCAGCAGAAACAGGTAAGTTCTGAGCTTACGCAGTCAGCAAATCTGAAAAATTGCTTTAAATTTCTGCATTCCTCGCCTGGAGAATGTATATTGGGGAAACTTTAAGTAAAAGCAAACAGATGAGCCAGCGACCAACATAAAACTTCGCCCTCAGTCAATAGCATCAGGGTGCCCAGACTTCACTTAGTTTCACAGAAAAACGAAGTTTTAGGGCGAGAGGCTCATCCCCATTGATGGGATTGAGTCCTTTTAAGACAATATGTTTATCAACACATCCAGTGAAGAGGGTGCCTCAAATCTGGCAGAACTAATTCGTTTTAGCAACGAAGTAACAAGCTCTAAACCTGCCAGAGCATCCCGTTGGCAACGGGTCAACCAAATAAATGAGGAAGCTGACACTACGATCGGCACAGAATCATTTGCAATCCTAGATGGTTACGCCTCACCTTTTACGCCTCTGAGAGAAGGAGACATAAAAGCTCTGACAGCACTATTTGACCGGGAAGATAGCGATGAAATCGAAACAAATATTACCAGCTATCTGCTCCTGTTATGGCCCGATTCCGGCTGGGAAAACGATAGTTTTGATTTTTTGGGAGAGTATCTCTAAACCAAACTTATTACTTGACGCGATCGCACTCTCTTTGTAAATTGGGCACTAATAGATCGGTAAATCTATTTTTGCTGGCAAGGTCTGTGACCGATCGGGCTGCATAAAGTAGATTTACCTTTGGGATATGCGATCCCCAGCCCTAAACAAAACTCGTTCCACCTGCGATCCCCCTAGTGGTAGAGCCTAGTTTAGCCACCGGACTTATATAATAACGGATAAGGTCACCCTTTTAAGTATTGAGCTACCAAATTCAGGGTGTCACAGCCGCTCCTACATGAAAACGCTGACTTCGTTGACACAGCAGCTCAAGCAATGGCGGCGAGTTGCGTTCCACCAATATCTGCGTTGGCGAAAGCAGTCCCCAGGACATCACAAATTCGCTAAAGTTTCCACGAAAGCATTTGTTCAAACTTGGCCTTCGCGTCAGCGTCCCTCCGGCGTATCGCTTTCTCGTAGCGTTGCTCTTAGCGTTAGCGCTTCCGAGCTGGCGACGCAAAAACCAGTAGCTCGCAAACAGATAACCTGTCCAAAAAACACAGGTAATAACCACCGCTTTTTAGGTAGCCTTTTGCTAAAGCAATTGTCTGGTTCGCTGTTAGCGGCCAATTCCTTTCCCATACAACTACTGCGAAGCCAGCCTCCGCCCAGGGCACATTCCCGTCGTCATAAATCTCATCGCCCCCCAGTTGCCTTGGTTCTAGCAGTGCTGTCCCTCACCAGTAGTTTAGGCCATCGTTTCTACAACCAGCCAAAACTGGATGTCGGCACCATTTCCCCCTCGACGATTACGGCTCCTGTGGACGCTAGCGTTGAAGACACCAAAACTACGGAAGCCAAACGAAAAGCAGCCCGCCGGGGTTTAGTGCCCGTCTTAGCGATCGATTTAGCAGTTAATCAACAGATTTACGAAAATCTGGAAAAATCGATCGACCAAATCAACGAAGCTCGGAAGCTTCAAGGGCCTTTTCCTTTTACCAAAACCTCTGTACTATCACTTTCCACCCAGCTTTACCTACGCAGCAGCCAAGAATGGGAATGGCGGACTATAGCAGCAGCCTTAGATCCCGAAATAACCGCAAAATCAAGGGATGGGCTCACTCTGACCCCTTCACCCACTCCCACCCTCTCGCCTATCCAGCAGCGAGCCGTTGCCGAACTGCAAGCCTATCATAGCTCTACTTCCTCCCCAGAATTAGCGGCGCTACTTGACAAAATCTCAGTTGTTCGCCAGCTTTACAACCGGGCACTCGCTGTTTTCTCAAACAAGTCGGTTTCAGCACCGGGAACTTCTGAATATATCTCTGCGTTGCAATTGTCCGATGCAGCTTGGCAACAAACCCAAACTGGCCTTCGCCAAGTGGCAGAGCGCATTCTCGCCCAAGGCATTCCACCTGGCTTACCGCCTCATTTGTTGCAGTCAGCGGTGAATATGCACGCCAAAATGCAGATATCAGAAGCCGCACAACCTCTGGCAACCAAGATTCTAATGGCAGCGTTGCAGCAGAATTTAAAGGAAGATGCCGAACAAACAAGGCTGCAAGCAGAACTGGCGGCACGAGAAGTGCAACCTGAAATAATTGAAGTGCGGCAAGGCGAGGTGATTGTCCTTGCAGGCGAGGCCATTAGCCAAGCCGATTTTGTGCTGCTCGATCGTTTCGGCTTGAGCGGTCGGGGCATTAACTGGCTGGGCTTAATTGGGTGCGGAGCGCTTGTCAGCGGAGCGGTCAGCGTTTTTTGGCTCGTGGAGAGGCGATTTCACCCCGGACTGCGCCGCCGAGACCATATCTTAATATTGCTTCTAACTCTCAGTACGCCGCTGCTGGTGAGCTTGGGCGTGCCTTATACCAGCTTGCCCGCCATTGGTTTGTTAGTCGGCAGCTTTTACGGTTCGGCTTTGGGCGTTACCGCTGTCGGACTGCTCACTCTCGGACTTCCGATCAGCATGGAAATTGCCTGGGAACATCTCCTGGCTGGTGCTGCTGGCGGTCTGCTGGGCAGCTTAATTGCTGGACGACTGCGATCGCGCGAAGAACTCGCCCTCTTAGGTGTTGCAGTAGGCTTAACTGAAGGAGTCGTTTACCTGCTCCTCAATCTCATGCTCAGTGCAGCCGTAGGTTCCATCTGGTATACCGTACTCATAGACGCCGCCTTATACAGTCTTACCGGCTTGGCATGGAGCGTTGTCGCTCTAGGGTTGAGTCCTTATCTCGAACACCTTTTCGACCTGTTAACCCCCATCCGTTTGGCAGAACTCGCTAACCCAAACCGAGCCCTCCTCAAGCGTTTGGCTGAAGAAGCCCCAGGAACTTTCCAACACACCCTGTTTGTCTCCACCCTCGCAGAAGCCGCCGCCAAAACTTTGGGTTGCAATGTTGAGCTTGTCCGCACTGGAACCCTATATCACGATATCGGCAAACTGCACGACCCTCAAGGATTTATTGAAAATCAGATGGGCGGGCCAAATAAGCACGACGAAATTAATGACCCTTGGAAAAGTGCCGACATTATTAAAAAGCACGTCACCGAAGGACTGGTTATGGCGCGTCGCTGTCGCTTACCCAAAGCAATACAAGCTTTTATTCCAGAACATCAGGGAACTATTTTGATTGCTTTCTTTTATCACAAAGCCCAACAAGACTCTAAGCAACCAGTTCCAGAACCTGATTTTCGCTACGATGGCCCCATTCCTCAATCCCGAGAAACCGGCATTGTCATGCTGGCAGATGCCTGCGAGGCAGCTTTGCGAAGTCTCAAGGAAGTCAGCTATGAAGAAGCGTTAGTAACAGTCAATAAAATCCTCAAAGCCCGCTGGCAAGATAATCAACTCCTAGATTCAGGGCTAAGACGCGAAGAAATGCCTCAAATTGCTGAAATCTTCGTCCAAGTCTGGCAACAGTTTCATCACAAACGCATCGTTTATCCCAAAACGGTTCCCTAAAAAATTCTTGTTCTTATTCTTATCTGCGTTTATCTGCGTTCATCTGCCGACATCTGCGGTAAAAATTTAACCTACGATAACAACAGAAAATCTGACGATATCATCCTTTAACACCGCTGCCTGAATCTGTTGGTACAATATAGCGCTGCATAAATAGAAAGAAAATCAGAATTGGCGCAATGGAGATAACCGAACCTGCCGCAATCAAGCGCCAATCTAAGGAGAATGTACCCGCTAACAAAGCTACTCCCAAGGGCAAGGTGTAATATTCCTGTCTGTCAACGACTATTAAAGGCCAAAGGAAGTCACTCCAAGAACCGATAAACACAAAAATAGCTAAAGTCACCAGCGCAGGGCGAATGGCGGGAAGCATTACAAACCACCAAATTCCCTGTTCCGAACAGCCATCCATTCTGGCTGCTTCCTCTAATTCTTTTGGCACTCCTTGAAATGCTTGCCGCAGCAGGAAAATGCCAAAAGCGGAGGCTATGCTGGGAAAAATTATCCCTAAATATGTATTCCTTAAACCTAGCTGTACTGTTAAAACATATAAGGGGATCATCACGATTTGAAAGGGAATCATAATAGTGGAAACAATCCCACTAAAAATGGCATCTTTTCCCCGAAAGTTTAGTCTCGCTAGTGGGTAAGCTGCTAGGGAACAAAACAGCACATTCAATCCAACTGTTAGCACCGCAATCAGGGTACTGTTAAATAAGTACCGTCCAAATGGATTAGTCTGCCAAACTGTAACAAAGTTCTGGAATGTCGGCTGACTCGGTAATAGCTGGGGCGGAAACTGGAAAATATTTTCGGTTGGCGACTTGAAGGCGGTACCAATCAGCCAGAGTAGGGGGAAAAGCATCAGTAGCGCGATCGCACTCAGCACCCCATACGTCCCAACCTGTCCCCACTTCGACCGATTTGCACTTTTCGTTCTAGCCTCTGGCTTTGATACCTTAACGTTTTCCACCTGCTTTGACTCCGGCATCGGTTTTTAATCTCTCAATTATCAATGTTTCAAGTCTAATATCTCTCTTTCCCCTTCTTCTTTATCCTCCCCAAATCAATACCTAATCAGCTAATTTATTCACAATAAAATTATGTAAATGTTTGTTAAAGCACTTGCTTTGTGTAATGAAACATGGGAATATAGTAATTGTATTTTAGTGAGTAAATCACTTTCCAACACTACATCGGTAGCTGCTTGGAGCGCAACGGACAATAGTCCGTTGCGCGGGGTTCAGAGAGTTGGATAATCGAAATTTCATCGTCTCATCCTTAAACCCATTTCCGTACAAACGCCATTTAGCTGAATGTCCCATTCTTGAATGGGTAGCTGCGGCAGATAAGCAAATTCAAACACAATTCCAATTGTAGGCTTTGACGCCCACTCAGGTGAACTCAGGAGGCGATCGTAATAACCGCCACCATATCCAAGTCGATACCCGCGCCCATCGCAAGCAACAGACGGAACCAGAATTAAATCTACCTCATTGGCGTTTAAAATTGGCAAATCCGGGTGAGGTTCACAAATCCCATAATTTCCCTTGGTGAGGGGTTCTCCGGGTTTCCAGATATGCCAGTTCATAGAATTGCCAACACAGCGAGGAAATCCCCATCGGCGCTTATCGTCAACTAATTGACTGAGATCTGGTTCTTGTCGAAAACTAAAATAAGCCAGGATTGTCTGCGCCGGGGTAAACAAAAGTGAGGATTGGAGGTGGGTGCAGATGCGATCGCACTTTTCCCTCGACTCTTCTACAGACAAAGATTTTCGCTTTTGGAGAATAGTACGGCGTAATTCGGCTTTATTTACTTGATTATTAACTTTATCCATACCTTATTTATCAAGGCAACTCAAAATCATCGGTAAAAGGATTGGTAAATCTTACTCCCTCAACGATCGCACCTGAGTTAAAATCCTCACTATAAACTTCTAAAATTTGGTTTAGTCTAGCAGTAGCCCAGATTTGAGCATCCCAATATCCGAAATTATGAGTTTCCACACCCCGAATCGCTTCTAAACTAATTAGCTGCGTCACATCAACCACATGACAAGCTGCCAAGTAATTCCGCATCCGTCCCAGCGCCTCAGCAGGAGTCAAAAGGGGACGTTTTGCCCGGGTAGTTGCCCTGAAAAATTCCCCAATAACTTGGGTACTAATTACAGCGCGATTAGTACGAATTAGTTTATCGACAACCTCAATTGCCCGATCCTGTTTTGTCCGATCTAAAGAGTCATATATATAGACGAGAATGTTAGTATCCAGCAAAATTTTACCGTTCATAGAGGTCTTCCCGTCGCCAGTCTCGTCCTCCAACGAGAGAAGGTTGGTTTTTGATGCTGTTAATAAACTCTTTCTCGGTTTCCCAAGCAGCAAGATTCGTTTGAGGAACAGCGATCGAACCAATATGCAGATCGATCGCTTGGCGAATAATTTCCGCTTCACTAATGTTTGCTTGTTGGGCGATCGCCTTTAGCAGGTTTTCTTGACGCGGTTCTATGTATATTTGCTTGCGGATTTTAGCAGACATGATTTTGCTAGCTAGCTATATACATTATATTATACATCATTATATTAATTTTTTGTAAAGTTATCTGAAGTCCCTTTAAAAACAGTGTAAAATTCCTATATAAAACTAAAAATCTAGCCGTAAGTTTAACAATTCCGAAATATAACTCAAATTAAATATAAAACAATAGTTCTTCCTTATCAAAATAAATATAGCATAAAAAAATTAAGCCTGTCAATAGGTTTATCTATATATTTTTGCGAATCAGATGGGAGAGAATGGGGTAATGCGATCGGACTTGTGTGTATGTAATAAATAGGATGGACTGATATCTTGCACTACGCATTCCACCCGCCTTGGACTCAAGTCCAAGGCTAATAGCGAAAGTCGTCTTTAGACGACTGGAGTTAGTTACAAGTCTAGTAAAATGGAAAAAAACCTTTCTTTATTTAGTCCACTTGAGTGGACTTTCGCTCTTAGCCGTGGAATTGATTCCACGGCGGGCTGAATGCGTAGCGCAAAGATTTGAAGTCTCATAAATAGCCTCTTTATCACCCTAGCCAACAAATACAGCCTTGTTCAGGTGACTGAGGTGCAGAGAAACTCGGTTTCGCAGAAGAAACCAGGTTTCTGGAGCGGAGACAATTACCCTCACTTGTTGATTGGGGAGAAGGTTTTTGGCTCTTCCGTACTTACTATGCTATTTGAGTAGAGGGGGAGAGGGGGAGAGTGGGAGAGGAGAAAAGAAATAAAAATGTTCTTAAGTGAACAAAAGCATAGCAACTCCGAAAGAGCCGAAATCCGGTTTCTTAGCCATATCTACAATTCTGTGAAGGGGTCTACCTGAGCGCACATTTTCCCACTCTTACATAATACTACAAAGAGATAAAAATAGCAAGAGCGATCGCAAAAAATCTTGGTACATAGTTGCGCTTTAGCGCTAAAGCGCAACTACGTACCTAATTACTCAGCGTGCTGACGATACCAATCGATCGTATTCTTCAACCCTTGCTTAAACTCGATCTGCGCCGTAAACCCAAACTTCTCCTTCGCCCGTTCCGTATCCAAACAACGACGCGGCTGACCGTTTGGCTGATCCGTTTCCCAAACAATTTCCCCCTCAAATCCCATCAACTCGCAAATCAGTTCCACCAAATCGCGAATCGTAATCTCATAATTAGTTCCCAAGTTCACCGGGTCAGACTCATCGTAAGACACAGTAGCCATCGCAATTCCCCGCGCCGCATCATCTACATAGAGAAACTCGCGACTGGGACTGCCATCTCCCCAAACAGGTAACTGTTTATCTCCCCGTTGTTGTGCCTCGTGAACCTTGCGAATTAACGCCGGAATCACGTGAGAACTGCGCGGATCGAAATTATCATCTGGGCCGTACAAATTCACGGGCAACAAGTAAACCCCATTAAAACCGTACTGCTGCCGATAAGATTGCAGTTGCACCAATAAAGCTTTCTTGGCAACACCATAAGGCGCATTCGTTTCTTCTGGATAACCATTCCAAAGATCATCCTCTTTAAACGGAACAGGCGTAAATTTGGGATAAGCGCAGATAGTACCCACGCAGACAAATTTTTCCACACCTGCTTGATAGGCGGCGTGAATTAATTGCACGCCCATCATCAGATTGTCGTAGAATAACTCACCTGGTTTTTCCCGATTTAAACCAATACCGCCAACGTGCGCCGCCAAGTGAACGATAACATCTTGCTGTTGGACAACTTTTTGACAAGCTTCCATCGATCGCAAATCGTACTCGCGCGATCGCACCACAGTAATCTTCTGCTCATCAGCCCCAGCTTCACACAATTCTCGGATGACTTGGCGGCCTAAGAAACCAGCCCCGCCAGTGACCAAAATTCGTTTATCTTTCAAATCTAAACCTGTCATATCTCGATCCTCATCTGTCGGGGCTTTATTCCATCAATCCATAAGGCTGCCTATTTCTTCACGAATAGTAGCAATGTCTGGCGCAAATTTGGCTCCCTTACCATCAGGTAAAGTCAGTCCTAATCTCTGTAAATCTGCTTCTACCATCAAAGCAACTAACTCTGGAAATGTCACAGAAGGTTCCCAACCCAACTTTTGTTTCGCCTTAGAGGGATCGCCAATCAGCAACTCAACCTCAGCTGGGCGCAAATATCGCTCATCAAACTCCACATAGTCGTGCCAATCTAAATTGACATAACCAAAAGCCAAATCCAAAAATTCCCGAATCGAGTAAGTTTCACCCGTCGCAATTACATAATCATCTGGCTGATCTTGCTGTAGCATCAGCCACATCGCCCGAACATAATCCTTAGCATAACCCCAGTCCCGCTTAGAATCGAGATTGCCCAGGTACGTCTTTTTCTGCTTCCCCGCTACAATACGCGCGATCGCCCGCGTAATCTTCCGCGTCACAAAGGTCTCACCTCTACGGGGACTTTCGTGGTTAAACAGTATCCCATTACACGCAAAGAGCCCGTAAGACTCCCGATAATTCACCGTTTGCCAGTGCGCGTAAAGCTTAGCGCAAGCATAAGGACTCCTTGGATAAAACGGCGTCGTTTCCTTCTGCGGCACCTCCTGCACCTTACCAAACATCTCAGAAGAACCCGCCTGATAGAACCGCACCTCAATTCCCGTGCGATGCTGATAATCCCGAATCGCCTCCAACAGACGCAGCGTCCCCATCGCCACCGTATCAACCGTGTACTCTGGCGAGTCAAAACTAACACGAACGTGGGATTGAGCCCCCAGGTTATAAATTTCTACTGGTTTGACTTCCTCCAGAATCCGGCGCAGCGTCGTTCCATCCGTTAAATCGCCGTAGTGCAGAAACAACCGCGCTGTCGGATTATGCCGATCTACATACATATGATCGATCCGGTCTGTATTGAACGTAGAAGTCCGCCGGATAATCCCATGAACCTCATAGCCTTGTTCGAGCAACAACTCACTCAAGTAAGATCCGTCTTGACCCGTAATGCCAGTGAGTAATGCTCGCTTCCTTTGTGTCATCTTCCCAATTCCCCAGCAATCTTTAAATTAAAACACATCTCTTGCAGGCGCTGCCTTCTCCACGACTGACTTGCAGATTAAACAAAGTCGGCTAATGTCAGAACTGGGGCAATCCACCTGCATCCGTTGTAATTCCTGCTTTCTTCGCTTCCTACTGGAGGCGAAGGAGTAGCAGGGTTTCAACCTTTTCCTACCTTAACTCATAGTCTCAGGTCAAGTATCAAGAAACAATGTAGTTTTTGCAAATTATTATTATAATTTGCATCATTGTCTAAGTCTTCTAATAAATTTAGGACTTACGTAGCTAGCTTAAGGAGCCAGAGGCAATCAGCTTCAATAGTTATTAAGTTTGAAATTGGAGTTTTTAATTCAACCTTTGTGTTTACTTTAACTTCAAAGTTCAAACTTCACACTTTTGATTTTTCTTCGTTCCTTATTTCTAGAGCGAGCCCGTAAGCCCTAATCTTTTTACGAGCTAAATATAGCTCTTAGTAAGCGCCGTTATTTGTAGGAAAAATCACAACCCCAATGGTTTTGAAAATCACCCACAAATCTAGCCATAAATTCCTGAAATTGACATAGTAGACATCAATCTGAACTCGCCGTTCGTATGGAATATCATTACGTCCAGAAACTTGCCACAGCCCTGTAATACCGGGCTTAATGGTCAAAATTTTATCAATATGGCGACCGTACATGAACAGCTCCTCCACAACTAAAGGTCGGGGGCCGACAACGCTCATGTCCCCCTTTAAAACGTTCCAGAACTGGGGAAATTCGTCCAGGCTGGTTACCCGCAAAAATTTTCCTATACAGGTAACGCGGGGATCATTTTTAAGTTTGAAATTGCCCTCGAATTCTGACCGCAACTCAGGCGAGGTTTCCATCATCTCCCGGAGGATTTCATCCGCATTGGTAACCATTGTTCTGAATTTAATACAGCCAAAAGGCTTGTAATTTTTACCAATGCGTTTCTGCCTATAAAAAATCGGGCCTGGGGAACCGATCGCAATTAGAGAGGCTAACAGCAGGTATACCGGGGAAAACAGGATCAAAACCAATGAGGAAAACACAATATCGAACAGCCGCTTGGCAAATTCCCCTTTTAGATCCTCAAGAGACAGACCTGTGTCTCTGCTTGTAAGCACTCTGGGCTGCAAACCACGCTTCTTAAACCCCCGAAATAGCTTGCCGGAGATCAACGGGCTTTCGGCAGTCATTTTACTCCTTACACTACTTCACACCACACACAGTCCACATCATAAAGCCTTAAGACACTTTAAGAGGAGAGAATGAGGAAGTCAAAAGTCAAAAGTCAAAAAAAACAGGGGACAAGGGGAGTGTCAAGAGGATAAGGATCTATAGCGCTTCGCGCGATTTGAATCGGCGATAGGCGCTAGAGACAAAGGCCAGGTAACGCTTTTCAAAGATTGTTGGCCCAAACTTAGCTGCTTGCGATCGCGCCATCTCTGGATTGAAATTACCCTCCTCCGCCTCAAAAGTCTTGACAGCTTCCACCAAAGCTAGTTCCGATTGCGCCCAAAAAAATAAGCCAGTACCAGTATCGGGGTATTCCCGAATGTCCCGCACCGTTTCCGTCGCACCCCCAGCACCGTAGGCAATCACTGGCGTCCCGCAAGCTTGAGCTTCCACCAGAGCAATACCAAAATCTTCACAAGCCCCATACACAAACGCTTTCGCTCCGGCCATGTATTGCTCGACCACCGCATCTGGCTGTGGCCCCATCACCTGCACGTTGGGGCGGGCCAGCTCGCGGAGTTTTTTCAACTCTGGGCCAGTACCAATTACTACAAGAGGGCGTCCCAGCTCGTTGAAAGCCTTAACAATTAAAGACACTTTCTTGTAACTCACCAGCCGGGAAACGGTCAGGTAAAAATCTTCTTTCTTCTCTTGAAAGGTAAATCGCTCAATATTGACTGGCGGATAAATTACTTCCGAACGGCGGCGGTAACACCGCCAAATCCGCGTCGCCGTGTGTTTGGAGTTGGCAATGAAATAATCCACGCGATTCGCTGATAGGACATCCCACTGGCGCAGCCGATGCAGCAAATACCGCGTCAGGATGCCCTGGATGCCTCTCCCCATCGTACTACTGCCAAGATAATCAAAAGTCAAGTCCCAGGCGAAACGCATAGGCGCATGGCAGTAGCAGATGTGCAGCTGCTGCGGCGTCGTAATCACACCTTTAGCGACAGTGTGGGAGGAAGAAAGTATTACATCATACCCGCGTAAATCCAGCTGCTCGATCGCTAGCGGTAAAAAGGGCAAATATTTCTGCACCCCCTTACGGGCAAAAGGAAAGTGTTGTAAAAAGGTCGTGCCAATAGAGCGCTGATATAAATAGCTCTCTGGATTGGTCGATTCAAAGTCAATCAAGGCGTAAAGCTCGGCATCTATATGCCTCAAGATTTCCCTCACAACCAGTTCTGAACCCCCGGTGGCTTTGGGCGTCAACCACTCGTGGACGATCGCATATTTCAACACCACAGCAAACTTTAGCGAAACAATTTTAGATTTTCAGCAGACCGAAAGCGAACCATCATCGCCTTAAATTATATTATCTTTAATAAAATCTTTGGTTGTACTGCTTTCGGATCTTATATAAATGTATGTTTTTGGTTCTTTTATTTTTTCAGTCTTACACATTTTTTCCGCTCGCAGCCACAAGTCTGTATCCTCAAAAATATCCATCTTCCTAAAACCATTTAGATCAAAGAAAATATCTCTTTTGCCAAAAAAAGTCGCCCCCAATACACACTCACTTAAGTTAATAAGCTGATTTGGTTGGTAATAATCGGGAACCCACATTTCTCCTTCTATTTCCACCCCCCCTTCAATCAGGTCAATTTCTGGATGGTATTTCATATAGTCAAGACGCGACTGCAAATGCTTTGGCTTGTATTTATCATCGCTGTCAATGAATGTAATGTAAGTGCCAAATGATGCTTGTATTCCAGCATTTCTCGCATATCCAGCTTTCCGGTTTCTATGCTTCATGTAGCGAATTTTATCAAATTTATGAATCAACGGATCGATAATTTCAAAGGAATTGTCCTGACTCCCATCATCGACAATAATCAGTTCCCAATCTCGAAAAGTTTGATTAAGAACACTGTTGATACAATCGCTTAAATATTCAGCCCGATTAAAGGTTGGAAGGATAATCGATATTTCAGGAATTGCAGAAAAGTTTAGACGGCGCATTCTAGATGTACTTGATTTTTTACGAAGGATTCTGCTTTTTTGGCCACAGGTTTAATATAACCTGAATTCGTGCCAACCTAAAAAAGGATTTTAATCAATTAAACGCTCGAAGTAAAATTTATTGAAACAGATTAAAAAAATATGGAAAAAGGCTTAGGTATCAATACCCAGCCTTTGTAGAGGTAAATCTTTGTCTTTCTATACCTCTATGCCGATCGCAGATGTTAGAGGATGTTTGAGAAATATCAGACGAGCCCCCCTAGACCCCTTAAAAAGGGGGGAACAAAAGCCTCAAAGTCCCCTTTTTGAAGGGGGATTTAGGGGGATCTCCAAAGGGTTGGTGTATCGCAACCAACTTTTCAAACATCCTCATAGCTCGATCGACTAATCCACTTTTCTGAACCCGTGGGTCGCCAGAAAATTTGGCTTACAAAGAATGCACCCAGGAGCAGTTTGGAGGAAACTTCCAGCTTCAGCCCGATCGTCAAAAGGTGCAAATCGGTGGAACTATCTCAAAAATCCAACCCCCATTAGGGGGTCGGAAGAATATTAAGGATTTGTTGTTTGAGCAGCTAACATCTGCTTTAGTTTTTCTAACTCCTGCGCCCAACGGGGATCTGGTTGCACTGTGTCTGAGTTACCCGATGTGTTCCCGCCGCTACTGCTGCTGGCACCACGGTTCCTCTTTTTGTTGTTACGACGACCCTTGTCGCCGCTGGGAGCAGGACTGCTGCTGGGTGCCCTGTTGGCGGCGATCACTGGCTGTGGTGGAGGTGCATCCTCCTCACCTTGACCTTTAGAACGAGGTAATGCCTTTTCAATTTTTAAGGCACTCTCTTTGAAAACATAGCCGTTGAACTTTTCAATGAATTGATCGGCTTGCTCATCATTCGGCACAGTCACAAAACCGAAACCACGGCATTTGCCAGTTTTACGGTCTTTAATCACTTTAGTGGAGATGGAATCGCCAGCTTCAGCAAAAACCGTTTGTAGCTCTTGCCGATCGATTTCTTCTTTGGGCAGATTGCCTACATACAGACGAATAGACATGGAAGATCCTCCAGACTTTAGTTCAAAAAAACTTTATTGCCCAGCGCTCCCTGCGTGTTAGCTGAGGAGAAACTGGATTGACGAACGCTTAGACAGCCATAGAGACGTGCCCTCTGACCAATTGCCACCAAACAGCCGATCGCATGAAAAAACGCTCATTTATACTCAGTACCCAAGATTTTACACCTAACTTTAAGACATAAGGCTCTACTTTAAGCCAGTTAAAGTCAAGTGTTCTGTTCTTATCTTGCTTGCATGAAAAATTGACGCCATTCCTTAAGGTATCACGGCTTTTAGCATGGAACCAGTTCTCTGGATAGATTTCAGCCTCAGCTTCATATCTGTCACAGGTGGAGTACTCCTCCGGCAGAACTTGAGTTTTTACCATAGGCATTCCTACAGATTGTACGACAGGGCTAGTGATCTTTACCCACTAGCAAACAAAAACCAGCCTTTGGCTTTGGCTGGTTGAGCTTGCTGTGTTGGGAGGAGGAAATCCTGGTAGTCACGATCCTACGGACAAATATCTCTCTCACCCCAGTCTGTATGTTTTTACACCTATATAGCAGAACTAGAACCACTTTCACCCCACTGCTATAAAAGCTTTTGGGATTACTTTTCCACAGACAGGCTACTTCAGAAATTTGCCTCTTGCCCGATCTAGCACCAAGGAATTCCTGTAAAGAAATGTAACACGATTGCTAAATATTCTGCAACTTTTCTTTACATTAGGGTCAGTTTGGGCATTGGGAAAATTTATGAGCGAGTTTGGGATCGAAACTCAAAACTCTCAAGCCCCACCTTGGTAGATAATGTAAGCTCCCCAGACAGCAGCCGCCAGCCCTAAAATCGTAGACCAGATCGGGTGAAAGCTCTGAGTGGTTCTGCCAGTTTGCGTTTGTAGGGTGTCAATATCAATCCAGGGAGTGGCTCCCCGGCGAAACCAGCCCGTTGCGGTTAGAGGTCGATTCACCAAATCGCTAGGACGGGTTGAGTGCGGCCAGAAATTTCCAATTGGGCCAAACCTGGAGAAGTGGTGTAATTTGACCAACCCAGTTGCGGTTTGCAGAATTAGGTCTTGGCACAGCCAGTTACCGATCCCGGGACGCCCCAAGAGTTTTCCTTGCAGACGTACTGGCTGACTATCTACGGGTAAGGCAGCGGGGTTAGCGAGCAACTCTGGTAACAGCGCTTCACCTGGCAAGTTAAAAGGTTTGATATCTGGAAAAAAAGAATTAATCCGCAAAAAGATGCCCATGCTTATGCCGATGAGCAGGGAACCGTATAAAAGCGATCGATCTCCCCACATCCAATCCAGTGGCCGAAATCTGATCGAGCTGCTAATCCCGCCAATCAACCACAATATCCCTGCAAGGGCTAAACCCAGAAAAACGCCAAAATAAGGCCAAGCTTGTAAGAAGAGTTTTGATTTTTGAGCGGTGAGGGAAGACTGGGAACTAAAGTTAAGTTCTGTTTCTACATTCCAGTAGCTGGCGTAGCGGGCTAATATTTGCAACCGCTTTCCCATTGGGGGATGAGAATTATTAATGGCTAAAGGGCGCGTCGAGGGGTTGAGGTAATCCCAGGCCAAAATCGGTTCTAGAGGAATAAGAGGATATAGACTGCCTAAAGTAATCGCCTGCCGATACCCCACTGGTGTCAAAAGTTCAAAACCCTCTAACAGATAACTTGTCTGTCCCTGTCGCTCCACATCATTAGCAATGCCCATCGCAATTTTCAGGAGTGCGCGGGTGAGTCCGTTGGGATTGCCAGTGATTTCGCAGGAGATGCGATCGCTATAGTAAACCCTCGCCCTTGACAACCACAAAATCGGGCAGCGAAATAGCCAGTAAATACCGTAACCCAACGCCGCAAACGCCCCTGCTACAAAGCGCAGGAATGAGTTTTGCGACTGATCTCCCAACGCGGCTACTCGCCAGTAGAAAATGTATGGAACCTGGAAAACCAGAACGCCCAGGGACATCAGTACAAAATCCCAGTGCAGAATATGCCCCAATTGAGCGGCATAAATGCTAGCGATTTCATCATCTGCCAATCGATCTAATAATCCTTGACTGACTGCAATTCTGGCAGTACGTCGCAAATTCCCATAAGTCAGCGCCAGCGGTGCAGAATCCGGTAACACGAATAAGGTGGGAACGGGCAGGCGTCGCTCGCGGGTAAAACCTTGCAGCACTCTAGCTGCTTCGGGACTGCGCTCGCTCAGCGTTTCTACTGATAATGACTTGAGGCCATAATAAGACCTCAGCAGTCCATCCATTAACCAGGGAGATGCCGCAACCAGCGCTAGAGTCGCTATTACTGCGGCAATGGGGACAAACCGCGTTGGGCTGCTATAGTAATCGTCGTTTTCGTAGATCACCCGCAGTTTAATTAAAAGATCGTTCGCGGTTTTGATGGCGAAGTTGAGGATGCCTCCAAGCGCCCAAAACACAGAGATAAACAGTGCGATCGCAGTTAATGCCTGCACTCCCCAAAGCTGCGATAAGTCAAAATGGAAACCTGTCTTTGCTGGTAAGCGTTGCCACTTCTTAGCCCGTCCAGCTTGTTTCCATTCAGCTTGATAAGGTGCTAGGTTTTCTTTTTTCTCCTCTACTGGCAAAGCATTTGCATCTGAATTAGGCGACAATTTCTCAGTTTGCTTGTCCGAATGCTTCGCCTCTGTAGGGACTCTTGATTGGGGATTGGGGAGTCTCCCCCGTTCAGACGCTCCCTTGCTCGGTTGAGGTGCGCGATCGAGCGGCACAAACCCAGATGATGGTAAATCAAGGTTTAGTCCTTCTATATCATCCCCTTTAGAGGAAACAGAGGGGGGTGGACTTAGAGGCACTTTTGGCCTATTAGAGGCCGTCAGCGCTGTCGGGTCCAGGGGGACAAAACCAGTCTCAGAAGAATTTTCCCCTGCTCCCCTGCTTTCTTCTGGGTAGCGGTCTGTAAAACTAGCCAGAGTGCGAAGGGCCCATTCCTTAACTTGGGGACTCGAATTTTTACTCAGAGTTTTACACAGGGCGATCGAAGAAGGAACATCGCCAATGCGTTCGTAAGCGATCGCTAAACCCATCTGAGCCCTAAAAATTGATTTTTGGTTCAGATCGATCTTGCAGACGCTTTCTAGGTCAGCGATCGCATCTTCGTAATTTCCCTGCTTCAGGGCGGCTAAACCAGCCTCCAGAGCGGGGTTTTCTTTGCCAGAAGTTTCCGCACCTTTTTCAGGCGGATCGGGAGGAAAAGCCATACAAGTTCAAAGCACCACAATCTCTTCCACCATAGCCTAAGTAGCATCTGCCTCGATCGGCAAACAGAAATCTCATATCCTTACACATCGTTAATGTAAGAGTAATATTTTCAAATTGTTTGTTGTCATCTGCGATTCAATTTTTACCACAGATGAAGACGGATGAACACAGATGAACACAGATAAGAGGGGAAATTTTTTGTCATGTTTTAAGGAGATGTAGCTTAATTGTAAGTTTAGTTAAAATCGGCTAATACTTTCCAATCGACTAGCCTGGTTTCTCAGAAACGCTGGTATTGAAAAAGCCGCTCTCTCTAAGCAACACCATAGTTAGTGTAAGGACGCTTGTAGGGAGGATGCAACCCCAAAACAATATCTTCTTTGGGAATACCCATAGACAATAGTTCTTCACCAACATCGATATCAGTAGTATTTTGCTGAAGCCAAATTTTGCCGTCTTTGATATCGAAGTGGGCTCTTCCGTACTTAGTGTGCTAAATTAACTTAAATTTATCCTCAAAACTTTGCTAGGTAAGGCTTTGAGATTATTTCCACCATTAGCTTGCTCTATGGTATGCGGCTTTGGGGACGATCGCTTTGAAATCCCAGCCAGCTAAGGTGTAAGGCACCAAAAAACTAATAATTTGGCACACTAAGTACGGAAGAGCCGGAAAGATAACGTTTTGAGACACACTTCGCCTGCCCCTGCGGTCTTAATGATAATATAGCAACTGCCTTGGCGGTTGCTATACTAGAAAACTTAAGCGGGGGAATTTTTTCTGACTGGGACTTTTCAAAAGTCCCAGTCATCAGAGTTAGATCTGCGGAATGTGGGTTTTGGGTAAGTGAGGTACAGCAAAACCGGGTGTACTTCATGCGACTGCAAGCCACTATATTTTACGCTTATAATGATTCTGGTTCTTGTCCGGCAACTACTGGAGCCGAAGCATTTAGCTTTAATTCCGGTTGATCTGCTTGTACTTGGTGCAAATTCCATTCATTTTTGAACAAAAGTACAGGTCGTCCCCAACTATCTTTTACCGTCACGGTATTGAAGAGTCGCCCAACTTTTTCTAAAGCTGACCAGCCACCAGCAACCCACCGAGCAACGCTATAAGGTAGCATATCTAACTGAGTCTCAACTCCGTATTCATTTTGCAAGCGGAACTGCACTACTTCAAATTGCAGCTGTCCTACCGCTGCTAAAATTGGGTCGCGCTTAGCTTCATCCACCGAGTACATGATTTGTACAGCTCCCTCTTCCCGCAATTCCGAAACGCCTTTGCGAAATTGTTTAAATTTAGAAGGATTTGGGTTTCTTAAGTAAGCAAACAATTCCGGCGAAAAACAGGGTATACCTTCGTACTCTAATTTCTGACCAGTGTAAATCGTGTCGCCGATCGCAAAAACGCCCGGATTGTTCAAACCAATTACATCGCCTGCATAAGCTTCTTCTATCGATTCTCTTTCTTGGGCAAACAGTTTCTGAGGTCTTGAAAGGCGTACCGTTTTGCCACTGCGGGCGTGACTGACAATCATGTCTTTTTCAAACTTGCCGGTGCAAACCCGGACGAAAGCGATGCGATCGCGGTGTCTTGGGTCCATGTTGGCTTGCAGCTTGAACACAAATCCCGAAAACTCGGGATATGTCGGCGTAATTTCGCCTATAGTGCTGTTATGGGAACCCGGCTTAAGGGCGCAGTCTAGAAAGGAATTTAGGAATAGTTCCACCCCAAAGTTGGTCATGGCACTGCCGAAGAACACAGGCGTCATTTTGCCATTGTGAACTTGCTCAAAATCCAATTCGGGGCCTAATTCTTCCAGAACTTCTAAATCTTCTTTAAGTTGGTAATAGAGGTCTGGCTCTAACAATTCCTCAATGCGGGGATCGCCTATATCCACAACAGTATCCTTAGCTTCGCGGCTGCCGTGGGCCATGCGCTCAAATAGGTGAATTTGGCGTTTCTGGCGATCGAAAACCCCTTGAAAGCGATCGCCCATCCCTATAGGCCAATTTACAGCATAAGTCTGCAAGCCCAATTCCCGCTCGATCTCGTCCAGCAATTCCAGAGGTTCGCGTCCGGGGCGATCGAGTTTATTGACAAAAGTGAAGATGGGAAGACTTCGCATCCGACAAACTTCAAACAACTTCCGCGTCTGGGTTTCCAAACCCTTCGCCGCATCAACCAACATCACCGCATTATCAGCCGCCGCCAGAGTCCGATAAGTATCTTCGCTAAAATCTTGGTGACCGGGAGTGTCTAGCAGATTAATCTGAGATCCCTGGTATTCAAACTGCAACACAGTCGAAGTAATCGAGATCCCCCGCTGTTGCTCCATCTCCATCCAGTCAGAAGTCGCCTTCCGCTGCGCCCGTCGCGCCTTGACTGCACCCGCTTCGTGAATTGCTCCCCCGTACAGCAAGAGCTTTTCAGTCAGCGTAGTTTTACCCGCATCGGGGTGAGATATAATCGCAAAGTTGCGCCGACGCTCAACTGCTGTTTGGAGTTCGCTTTCAAGTTCTGTGGTCATAAATGGCGCTTGCTAGGGGAATCTTCACCAGACCATTGTAAAAACAATTTGCTAGGTTTACACAGTATGGCTGAAACCGTCCTTTTGGACAGCCAAAATTTCTGGGCAATAGGATTGCGGCTAAAAATCTATGTCAACATTTCTTAACTCAGATCTTGCACCAGTTGCTCTGACCCGACGGGGAATCAATTCCCCGTCTCATAGCGAAAGTCGTCTAAAGACGACTGGATAAAATATTCAGTCCACTTAAGTGGACTTTCGCTATTAGCCTGGGGTTTGAACCCCAGGCGGGCTTTCAACACAGGTGCAAGAAGATCTAAATTAACTCGTTGCGAATTCGGTTTTCTCTGTTTGGTTTGCTGCTGCTTGGTGTAGCTGTTAACTGGGTAGTAAATATCGATCCTAACAAACCGTCCCTGCCAACCCCACTTAGAGTACGGAAATCTCCTCCCCCAGGCTGTTTGTTGAATATGATATCTTCGGAGCGAAACAATATAGTAGTTGATTCGATGAAGGATTGGTTGTATGTACGACTCGGATAAGCGCAAGCTTTTATCGTTACTGTCTCATGGTTCGATCTTTTTCGGGGCTCTGTGGGTGTTTATCGGTGTACCCTTAGCGGTATTGTTCGTATCCGATGACCCAGTTGTGAAGGAGAATGCCAAAGAAGCCCTTAACTTTCACATTAACATATGGCTCTATGAAGCCATTATCACAGTATTGTGGTTATCAATCATCGGTATTCCCTTGGCGTTGATCCTGCTGATTCCATTCTTCCTTTTCCATTGGGTACTACCAATTTTTGCGATTCTCCATATTCTCGGCAATGCCCAAGAACCTTACCGCTACCCATTTATCTTCCGTCTGGTGTAGCTTAGGGACAAAACCCTCGCCTGCGAGCGGGGCGGTAGCTAACCGAGTAGTTAGTTCCCCAACTTGTATCATGCCACTTTTCCTACCCTCAGCTGCCGCGCTTTGGGGGAAAGGTGGCAGGGCCGCTAAAAACAAAATTGCCCCACGGCTAAGGTGCTGTAGGGCAGAAGGACAGTTAAACGCTATCCACCAGTGTCCTCAAATACAGAACTGAAAATCTCTTGCTTTGTGCCGATTTATGGAGTGTCTATCTTGAGCTACCGTCGCGAGAGCTTTCTTATACGACTATATGCAGAGAATGCAGATAATAGTTTGCCCCCCAACCCAGCCCAAAGCCAACCAGGGAAAAAACAGACAAAATCCAAAACGTTTGCCAATCCCTAAAACCAGCCGTGAGCAGATCCAACCTGGCTAAGAGCCCGGCGGCGATTACAACCAAGGCATGGACAACAATATGAATCCAGATCACTAGCAAGGCAGTAAAAAAAGCCATGCTAATCGCTAAAATAAAAGCGCGGGTATCGGTACTTATAGAATAGACAAGACCCTTTCTAACGTTGGAAAAAGGGGAAGCTAAAATCTCAGCTAATAGCAATATCAAGGCTAGGGTCAACAGTAACGTATACCAGGGAACAGAGAATAAAACCCAGCCCAGAGTAGTATACGTAACCAGAAGTAGGGCTAGCGAGAGCCACGGGATTTTTTTCACAAGCAACTTTCGTGCATAACAGCCAGCTGAGCTGCAATGGTCACATGAATTAATTTATATCTCACATTCAGTAACTTTCTTTTTTCTTCCTAGCCTAAGAGTGCGTGTCTTCAAACTTCCCCTTCAGATTCACATCCCCCTAAATACCCCTTAAAAAGGGGGACTTAGACGCTCATTCTCCCCCTTTTTAAGGGGTTGGGGGGATCTCTGGGAAAAGAAAACACACTCTAGCCCCTATCCCCTTCTTCTTCCCCATCTTACCCTAGCCCCTATCCCCTTCCCCCACGAGTTGCAGAAAATTAGAGCCAGATGGGTTAACTTTTGTTAAACATTTGTAAACTGTTAAGAAGCGCTACCGAGCATCATCTGTCTAGAGGAGTTTCTATGAAGCAACTTGTTATGGCCGAGCGCTTCTGCTTGATCGGTCATATTGTGTCAATGGCTTTTGGACTAGCAGGACTGCTGTTAGTTTTACCCAATCCGGGATTAATTTTAAGTTTACCGGCGTCTGGGCAAACCTTCTTCCAGTGGAGCATGGCTGGTGGTGGCGTTGTTTACATTGTGTTAGGAACGGCTGCTGTTGCCATTTATGCTTACCGCACGCTGGGGTGGTGGCGTTGGCTGGCCTTTATGGTGCCATCAGTCTTTATCTCGCTGGGGAGCGAATTGCTGGGAACCAGTACTGGGTTTCCGTTTGGTCACTATGGCTATCTCAGCGGTCTGGGATATAAAATTGCTGGGCTAGTTCCGGTGACGATACCCCTTTCTTGGTTTTATTTGGGGTTGGCTTCTTATTTGCTGGCTCGTACTGGTCTAAATTCAGAGGAGAAGCCGAGTTGGTGGCGTCATTTGGGTGCGATCGCACTTGGGGCATTGCTACTCACCTCTTGGGACTTTGTGCTTGACCCAGCTATGAGTCAAACGGCTGCACCTTTCTGGGAATGGAAAACACCAGGTGCTTTCTTCGGTATGCCTTACCAAAACTTTTTCGGTTGGTTCGGAACAGGTGCCGTGTTCATGACAGTGGCTGCTATTTTGTGGAGCAAGAAACCTTTTGCAAACCAAGATGCCTACAGTACGCTAACGCGAGATGCCTCTAGCACGCTAACGCGATCGCAATTAAATCTACCCCTAACCGTTTATTTGGGTAACTTCGCCTTCGCAACGGTGATGAGCTTGGCAGCGGGAATTTGGATACCCGTTGGATTGGGTTTGCTGCTGGGTGTTGCGCCTGCGGTCACCCTTTGGTGGGTAACAAAACCAGCATCGGCTAGCGCCGCCCTCAACCTAGCAGTTAACACCGCGACTGCTAATTTAGCCTCTTCTGAAACCAGCCGGAAAACTGAAACCCCAGTCGCTTCTGTGGGGGTTGCTCAGAAGTGAGCTTTTGGTTAACAAACTTCTTGACAGAAGATTTCAAAAGTGCTGTAACTTTGGTGCTGCTGATCGTTCAAGCACCAGCAGTATTTATCCTAATCTCGCGACTGCTAAAAGGCCCCGGTCGCCATCCTCCCATAGAACCCCTTAGTGCCACCCCAGAGCTTTTGGGAGCAGTGAGCGTGGTGGTTCCCACGCTCAATGAGGCCGATCGCATTGCCCCCTGTCTGGCCGGTTTAACTCGCCAAGGCTACGAAGTGCGGGAAATTATTGTGGTAGACAGCCACTCCCAAGACGGCACCCCCGATTTGGTGAAGGCTTCCCAGCAAAAAGACCCGCGATTTCGTCTCATTGCAGATGACCCCTTACCAGAGGGCTGGGTGGGGCGTCCTTGGGCTTTGCATACGGGTTTTCTGCACAGTTCCGAAAAAAGTGAATGGATTTTGGGCATAGATGCAGATACCCAGCCTAGCCCAGGGTTAGTTGCCAGTTTAATAAAAACTGCTGAAGCTCAAGGATATGACCTGCTTTCCCTCTCGCCCCAATTTATCCTTCAATATCCCGGTGAGTGGTGGTTGCAACCAGCGCTTTTGATGACTCTGCTTTACCGATTTGACCCAGCTGGGACGGCTAACCAGTCGCCGGAAAGGGTGATGGCGAATGGTCAGTGTTTCCTCTGCCGTCGTTCTGTATTGGCGGCTGTGGGGGGATACGTCAGTGCCCGCAGTTCTTTCTGCGATGATGTTACCTTAGCCCGTTATGCTGCTTCTTGCGGGTATAAGGTTGGCTTTCTGGACGGTGCCAAGGTGTTAAAGGTGCGGATGTACGACGGTGCAGTCCAAACTTGGCGGGAGTGGGGGCGGAGTCTCGATCTCAAAGACGCTTCTTCGACTCCTCAACTTTTAGGAGATTTGTGGCTGCTGTTTAGCCTCCAGGGTCTACCACTGCTGATTGTACTAAGTTACCTCTTCCCGATAATTGCAAATTGCAAATTGCAGATTGTAAATTGTATTTTCAATCCGCAATCTGAAATCTTCAATTTGAAATCCCTCTCCTCTCCTTCTCTTCTGTTGTTAGGACTGAATTTATTTCTCTTAGCAATTAGGTTTGCCTTGCTATTGGCGATCGCACCATCTTACGAAAACAACAGGCAAAAGACAAAAGATAAAAGTAAAAAATATTTTGTCTTTTTACTTTTACCTTTTTACTTTTACCTTTCTCCCTTGGCAGACCCCTTAGCTTTTCTGCGAATTTTGCTATCCTCCCTCCAAACGCCTACTCAATGGCGCGGACGACGTTACGATCGAATGAAGCGATCGAACTAATAAGCTAACGCGCATCTAATTTGAATAATCACAATTTGTGAAACTCTTGTGGGGAGGGGGCAAGGCATCTTGCCCGCCTCATTTATACAACTTAGATGCGCGACAGCTTAGTTAGTTCCATTGGCTCTTGTTCGGAATGGATAATGGGTACGTTGTTGCGCTTTAGCGCTCTTAGAGCGCTAAAGCGCAACAACGTACCTGGGAGCGAAAAAACACCCTTTCATTTTCCATTTGCCATTAATCTACCCGTTCGAGTTGCCAGAGAATCTGATTTCCTTCTCGCCGCACCCGTGAGACAACCCAGTTACGCCAAACCCAATTATCTCCACGACTTGTAACTGCGCTGGTGTGGATATCCATCAAGTCTGCTAGTTCGGAACTGGTAATCAGGTAGCCTTTAGTAGCAATGTCATCGGCGATGCGTAGAATTTCTATTAGATTGCGGAGTTGAATGACTCTAACTTCACTGGATAAATTCTGGTTTGTTTCTGTCGGGGAGTTAGCGGTAGAATCGGTCATAGCCAAGTCGGTAGTGAGAAGGTTAGAGGATACATCACTGGATTGTAACTTTTCGTAATTATCGCCGTTTGTTGCCTCTGAACTAAATGCTTCTAATACTTCTGGCTGTCGCAGCGTAGGGCTTTTACCAATTGCAAAGGCCCGAGCGATCGCATCGCAGCGTTCGTTACCAACATCACCGGCATGACCCCGGACATACCGCCAGTCTACTTGCTTGCAATTGAGCGTGTCGAGCGCCTCCCACAGATCTTGGTTGAGTACGGCTTTACCTTGAGAGGTTTTCCAGCCTTTCTTTTTCCACCCTTTCACCCAGTCGGTAATACCCTTTTTGACGTATTCGCTATCGGTGTAAAGGGCGACGGGTTGGGTTTGTCCGGTTGCTGCGAGGAATTTGAGGGCTTGGATGGCGGCTTGCAACTCCATCCGATTATTGGTAGTTTGGGGCTCATCACCGCCGATCTCGCAAACAGAGCCATCCTGAAAATAGACTACAACGCCCCAGCCGCCCGGTCCGGGATTGCCGCTACAGGCTCCATCGGTGTAAAAACTTTCGATTGTGCGAAACGAAGACATTGTGGCGTTTCTCATATGAGTCCAACAGTTAAGGGGGCAAGGGGCAAGGGCTTATCTGCCAGTGATGGTAAAAGCAGCCCAATAGTAAGGATGGGCATAAGGGGGCTGGGATGAATTTATTTTATCTGGCTTTCCTTCCAGGAACATAGCCTGAAACCGTAGGTATTCGCTGACCCCAGGAGCGTATTCTGCCAACTGGATGGAGAGGTTTTTATACATCTGGGCTAGTTCGGTATTAGTGACGGTACGCAGCCACTGTTGGGCTTCTTTGAGGGCTCGATCGGGTGGAAGGTTAGCCTTTAGGCGTTGGTAGAATTCGATCGCTAACAAGGCGCTGGAATCTTCTGGAACCGTCCACAAGGTACTGAGGACATGGGATGCGCCTTGTCTGACAAAACCACTAATCAGTCCCACGTACTCTGTAGCGATCGTTTGGTTGCTAGTGACGGCGGTTTCGCAAGCACAAAGGCAAACTAGCTGGTAATTACTCAGGGGAAGCTGACAAATGTCTTCTAGCGTCAGTAAGTCTTTTCCAGTTAAGGCTAAAGCTGAAAGCTTGGGTGTGGCGAAGTTATAGCTACCGTGACCCGTGAAGTGAAAGATATTGTGTTTATCAAAAAGTGCTGCTATTACCTGTTCTTTTGTGGCGTCTTCGTCGGGGAGGCGCGTCGGATTGTCAAACATTTCGGTAATGGCAGCTGCCTCAATTTCAGGATAAAGCAGTTTTTCTAATCCCAGACTGTCGGGATATTCCACACTCAGCAATTTTTTTGTCTGCCACCCATCTTGCTCAACCTTGAGATTTAAACCGATTTTTGCACTGGGTAGATAGGTAATGGTGAAGTTATCTGGAAACAGGTAATGCAGGGGAAAGCGATGCAAGTCGCGGTGGGGAATCAATATCAGTTTGGTGATGCCTGCGAGTTCTTCGATAACTTCTGAGATATCGAGAATGTTACCTATATGGGTTAGCTTAGCTTCTAATTCTTGCCGCCAGGGATGATTTTTATCTTTGCTGCTGCGATATTCCTGGTATTGTTGATTCCAATCTTTTACCCAGTTTTCAAATTCTACTACGCGACTGGGAAATTTTGTTTCTTCAGCAACTGGGGGTTCTTTCAAAACAATGGGTTCTGGCGCGTTGTGTTTGAGAATAAAGGTATGTAGGGCAGATGGACTTAGATGCCAGTAAACTATTGCTGTTGTGGGATTGAGCAATTGTTGAATATCGACCCACTTAGGTGAGGTAATATTATCGCTCCAGTCGTCTAAAAGCCATGTTGAGCAGGCGTTTTTGTCTTTTTCTGCCAGTTCTAAAGCTTGCACGAATTGATTGGATTGAACGGCTAAATCAACGGTCAACTGGTTAAAGGGTACAAATTTAAGAGCCACTTGTTTTTTATACCAGTCAGAATAATTTTGCTCGTTGAGTAAGCGCTGCAATAAATCAGAACCGCGTCGTTGTAATTGTTCTGCTTCTGCTGTTTGTCCTAAACTCAAAAGGGCTTTAAAAAGGTCTTGCAATATTTCTAGATGCAGTTCGGGAAATCTGGCTTCTGTGAGAGTTTTGAGTGCTTCGCGATATTCTTCTACAGCTTTGCGCCAATATTCACGGGGTTTTGAATCGATGCAGCCTCGATCGTAGTAAGCTTGAGCGATATGTTTGTGCAGCCAAGCCCAGCCGTCTGGTTGAGTGTCTTGACGAACATATTTCAATCCTTCTTGATAGCTTGCTAATTGACCTTCATAGCCGCGTTGGTGCAAAGATGGGTTTTGTCTGGCGATCGCACTTGAGGAAGCCAGCAGAGGGTCAAAGAAGAGTGAAGTTGCAGCCGCAGCACCTCGGTTAATCCAGGCTTCCCATTTGTCAACCTTGATTTCTAGCGCTTTGTCAAAGCTAGCGATCGCTTCCTCATAGCGTCCCAACTTAGACAGCACAATACCTCGATTGTTCCAGACTTCTTGGTAATTGGGTTCGATCGCCACAGCGCGATCGAAACTAGCGATCGCTTCCTCATATTGTCCTAAGCTGTGGAGCGTTATGGCCCGATCGTTCCAGGTGTCGTAGTTTTCAGGCTTTATTTCAATAGCGCGATCGAAACTAGCGATCGCTTCTTCTAACTTCCCTAAGTCGTGTAGGGTTATACCCCGGTCGTTCCAGGCGTCGTAGTCGTCAGGTTTAATTTCAATAGCGCGATCGAAAGAAGCGATCGCATCTTCTTTGCGCCCTAACTCAGATAGGGCATTACCTCGGTTATACCAAGTTTCGGAATCGTCGGGTTTGAGGTCAACAACGCGATCGAAAGAAGCGATCGCCCCTTCAAAATCACCCGCCTCATACGCCCGAAGACCTTGATTAAACCAGAATTCTGCATCCTCTGTAGTCGATTCAGACGCTACAGTCCCTTGATCGATCAGCGCCTCAATAATGCTTTGCGGATCGGTTGTCGGAACTTCAAATATCTCAGCCATTTGCTTAGCTAAATCGGTATCCTGCTGTAAGATATCCCACAACCGATCGAGAGAAATAGGTTCCACTTCCTCTGAGAAATTTTCAACTCCAGCAACCGGAACGACTTCAAGAGGGTTTAAATTTGTGGGAATTTGTCGTGTCGGTTGTTGCCTATCTAAGCGTTCTAACAAATCGCCACCGATTTCACCAGCTACCTCTCCCAGTTCCCCACAGCCAACTTCAGCCAGTTGAAGCATAGCCACTGCTAAATCCTGATGGCGTGTCGGTGAAACCACCAATCTTTCGCCAAAGCCGCGCAACCACGACACCCATTGTTCCTCAGTGGTGCGCCCTTCTAACTCTGCCATAAATTTCAAAACTCGGTGCTGTTGCCACCCATGTGCCACACCTTCCAGCAGTTGCATGAAGAGAAACTCGTAATCGGCATTTTCTAAGGATTTGGCCGGTTCTGCCTGCTTCTGTTCCCTCATAAGCGACAAGTAGGCTTGCTTCTTCCTCCGTGCTGTTCGAGAAGACTGGCTTGAGGTGCTACTCCCAAACAAGCGCCGAAAGAACTGAACGATTCTCTGCCAAATTCGCCTTAACATCTACCGCCCTCTTGCATCGCATTGATTTCGATTTTAGACTTGTCTTAGCATTATCTAAAATCTAAAATCCAAAATCTAAAATCCAAAATCCAAAATCCAAAATCTAAAATCCAAAATCCAAAATTGCTTTAGCTTGGTTTGAGAGCTTGAGCTTTGTTCCAGCTAGCTAGAGCCTCATCGTTGCGGCCTAAGTTACTCAGCGCTACGCTGCGATTATACCAGGCTTCGTAGCGATCGGATTTCAATTCCAAGGCTTTGTCCCAACTGGCTAGAGCATCTTCCAGGCGTCCTAAGTTTCCCAGCACCAAACCTCGATTAAACCAAGCTTGATCATCTTTGGGTTCGATCGCCACAGCTTTGTCATAAGAAGCTAAAGCATCTTCCAGGCGTCCCACGTTCCCCAGCGCCACACCTCGGTTGTACCAAGCTTGCTGATAGTTTGGTTCAATTTCTAATGCTTTGTCGTAGCTTAATATCGCATCTTCCGCAGATCCTAACTTAAACAAGGCGTTACCACGATTATTCCAGGCATCGGATTTGTCCTGCTTGTATTGCAAAGCTTTGTCGTAGCTAGCGATCGCATCCTGAGTGCGTGCTAATTTAAACAAGGCGTTAGCTCGGTTATACCAGACTTCGTGGGCGTCTGGTAAAATTGCTAAAGCCTTGTCATAAGAAGCGATCGCTTCTTGAAAATCTCCATTATTAAATCGCTGAATACCTTGGTGGAACCATGCTTGTGCCTCTTGGGGGTCACCTGTATCCACGAAAGAGTTATTCGCTTGGTATGAATGGGGAGAGCGTGCGAGTAACTTTACACCGATTTCCTTGGCAATTTCGCCAAACTCGCCGCAACCAACCTCACCTAAATGCACCATCCCATTGGCTAACTGATGATTTGGGGTAGGGGAAGTCAGCAGCTTTTCACCAAAACCACGCAGCCACGCGATCCATTGTTCAACTGTGGTACGCTCAGCTAACGCCTCAAAAACTCTCAAAACCTGTTCCTGACGCCAACCATGATCGACCCCTTCCAGTAGCTGCATGAAAAAATATTCATAGTCGGCATCATTTAGAGGCCCAGTTTCTAATTGCTTGGTAGATTTTGTCGGTTGGGACTTTTTGCCGATGCCGGAACGCCGAAACCACCTCCTTAGCATTCGCCTCAGCGTACTGTAGGCATATCGCCAAAACCGCCCTTTCATTTTTCGCATCCCCGCTTTACCTTATTTACCAGATTTTATCGCCATAGTCAGATATGTTAAGACAGTATTTATAGCTCAACGCAACGAAGCGACTGTGTTTCCATTAAAGCCGAAGTTCAAGGGGCATTGTAGCTCGATCGCAACTTCATCTACTTCTGTACAAACCTCTATCCATCCGTACAAATCTACGAGACTTCACGGCATCCTTAGTTACTTCCTTACCGCTAGAAAATTATCTATAATTCTTTTTCCCCTCTGCCCCTCTGCACAAGCGCCCCTCTGCCCCTCTGCCACCCTGCCCCTCTGCCGCCCATTACTACTGCTTCCAAGAACTACTTTCGCATTTGATTAACTTATCAAGGGTTGCGATCGCAAGGCTATTTTCCGAACTACGGATTTGCTTTTCCATACCGATATTCGTTAATTCCATCCCCAGACGGATGATATAAGCCTTTTGTTCTTCTGTCTCGATTTTGCTGCGATCGAGTCCTTGGATGTTTGCCAGCAATGACTTTTGCAGATTGAAGTCAAACATTTTGGCGATCGAATTGACCGCATAACTTTGTTCCGGGCGAGCTGCTTGCAAAAGTTCCGCCATAGGACGACTCAGGATCGCCTGCTGAGTCATTTTGTCAGCCTGATTTTGCAGCCAAGCCTCAGAAGTGGAAATAGGCCAATCCGTAGTTTTCTCGTCTACCTTAGCAAAAGCGTGGGCTTCCGCGTAGGAAACCCGCCCATCTTTGTTATAGTCAGCAGAGGAGACTGGCTGACCTGTGCGACTGCGCCCGCTTAACCCGGCAAAGAAGCTGGAACTGTAATCGCGATAGTCGGCTTCGTTCACAGCAGGCGTACAGCCCACAGAAGGGCGAGTTTTCACGGTGGCGAAGAAGCCGCAACGGGTTTGCAGGGCAACTGGACGTTTGGGATCGCCCCCTTGGTAGATAAAATTAGCGAATGAGCCTGCGAAGCACTGACTCATCATGGTGACGACAGGTGTCCGATCGGGCAAGGAGTCTAGCATAGTGGCAAACTGCTGCACCGTCAGCAACTCCTTATTCCAGAGCATGAAGGCATTGTTATCTATATCTTCGGGATTGGGAATGCCATGTCCTGTGAAGTAGAGGAAAATAGATTTAGGGTTCTTACTCAGATCCTGAATGGAACGCTCCAAGTTGGCCATAGTTGATGCACCCTTGAGATTGGGAATCTGTGGCACTTTAAATTGCTGTTGTCCTGTGGGATCGAGATAGCGAACTGTCGCCTGTCCGTCATTGCCGTTGGCAAAGAAGGTGGACGCCGAGGCGGGATTGTAGCCCATTGCGCTTAAAGTACGCTGAAAGTAAAGAATGTTCTTTTCGATCGCAATTTCGTTCGCTTCCCGCGCTGGGCCACCGCCGAACGCCAAAAAATTTGTTTTCTCCTGTTGGGCTTGATTTTGTTTCTGCCCTTGACAAGTGGCTGCTACTTGTGCATTTACTCCAACACTGTTGGGATTTATGGCCGGGAGTTGCCAGCCTATAAATGTCCCCAGGGCTAAATTAGTAATGAGGTGGCGATGGCGTGAAAAATACTGCATGGTAATTTATATTGCGCTTCCTAAATCATTTTTTTGGCAGCAATGACCCATTAACGGATTTTAACGCTTTGATGCTGTTTTTCTTTAAATATCTTAATTGTCATGCCCTACGAACCCTTACACCACAAATACCGCCCTCAGACTTTCAAGGATTTGGTGGGTCAAGATGCGATCGCAACTACCTTAATAAATGCGATCGAACAAGAACATATTGCTCCAGCTTACTTGTTTACCGGGCCCAGAGGCACCGGCAAAACTTCCAGTGCCAGAATTTTGGCTAAATCCCTCAACTGTATTTCTAGCAAAGTTCCCACGAAAACACCATGCGGAATCTGCAATATCTGCCAGGAAGTCACAAAAGGTTCAGCTTTAGACGTAATTGAAATTGACGCCGCCAGCAATACAGGCGTTGACAATATTAGAGAATTAATCGAACGGGCTCAATTTGCCCCGATGCAGTGTCGCTATAAGGTTTATATTATTGATGAATGTCATATGCTCAGCACTGCCGCATTTAACGCCTTATTAAAAACATTAGAAGAACCGCCAGAACAAGTTATATTTGTCTTGGCAACAACTGACCCTCAAAAAGTATTACCGACAATTATTTCTCGCTGTCAGCGTTTTGATTTCCGGCGCATACCCCTAGACGCGATGGTAAACCATCTGCGGGATATTGCGAATAAAGAAAATATCAATATTAGCGATGATGCAATTACTCTCGTTGCCCAAATTGCCCAAGGGGGACTGAGAGATGCAGAAAGTACCCTCGATCAACTCAGTTTATCATCCGATCGGGTAACGGTAGAAAAAGTTTGGGATTTGGTGGGGGTGGTTCCAGAACAAGATTTGATGAGTTTGCTGAGTGCGATCGCTGACAACAACTCTACAGATGTGATAGACATTAGCCGACGCTTAATGGATCGAGGGCGAGAACCTCTAATTGTATTGCAGAATTTAGCAGGTTTGTACCGCGATTTACTAATAGCTAAAAGCGCACCCAACCGTCCAGATTTAGTTGCTGTGACAGAAACTACTTGGAAAGCACTATGTAATTTTAAAGCTTTGGAAATTAACGATATTTTAGCTGGACAAAAGTATCTCAAAGATAGCGAATTTCAAATTAAAAATACAACTCAGCCGCGCCTGTGGTTAGAGGTGACGCTATTGAGCTTATTGCCAACTTTGCGAGAAGGGATGCGCCCGACAGAAATTAGCAGTCAGCCAACCTATAAACCGCTGTCAACTCCGGCAATTAATCCAAATGTAAATTCTACCTTTTCCCATAATCAACCAACAAAAACGCCAGAAAAATCAGATCCAATTTCTGCCCATCCACCTGTCCAACCAGAAAATCTAACACTTAATAAAGAGGATACTAATCCAGTTTTGGAGGAAGTACCTAATCCACCGGCTAATAAATATAATATTGATATTTCTCAATCAGACGATGTTGTTCCCAAACAATCTGAAGAGACATTGAATGAAATGTCAATAAATGAGATTTGGGAAAAAGTTATTTTCCATCTCGATTCGCCGTTGGCTAAACCGCTGCTCCGTCAACACGGACGCTTGCTAAGTTATAATAATCAACAAGCTCTGATCGGTATGAGTACTAAGCAATTACTGGATGCGGCTAAACAAAAATTGCCCGCTATTGAAGCTGGTTTTCAGAAAGCCTTCAATTGTCCAGTCAAGGTACGTTTGGTAGTAGGACATTCGATCGAGACTCAGAATACTTCTGCAAACCAGTTACAAACCCCTACAGATCGTTCCGATCCTGGTAAGTCGGGTGCTAGCAGTCCAAAAACTTTGACTTCGCCACCAGCTACGACAATTGCACCATCACCGCCAAAAGTTGAATCTCAGAAGATAATAGCAGATCCAAACCATCCCGCAGAAATTACGCCATCGCCACCACCAATAAGCCCTCCCGTTTCAGATAACCCTACAGCGACTTGGGAGCGGCGGGTTGATGAAATGGCGATCGGGGACAGCACCAATGTCGCGATCGCAGCCCAGCGTCTGGCCCATTTTTTCAATGGCGAAATTATCGAATTGACGGAAGATATAAAACTTGCTCTATCTCCAATTAAGCAACAACCGCCATTAAATAGGAGTGATACCTTACCTGAATTGGAGACAGATGAAGAGGAAGATTTCTGAGAATGGGCGATATTTTGGAATTACACCGGCTTGCAGTTGGATGAAGTACAGTCCAGAAACCCGGTTTCTTGAAGAAACCGGGTTTCTATGTACCTCACTCATCTGAAAGGCTCTGTATTATGTTAATGTTCCTGATGAACATTTTTGTAGGGACACGGCATAATAAAAATTTTGCTATAACCAAAATTTTTATTATGCCGTGTCAAAATCAGCATATTTGACTTCAAAGAACCATTTTTTCTAGAATTTCGATTTATTCTAAATGGGCATAATGTCATTCATCGTTAGAAGATCCAGCCACGGTTAGTCTTCTCTGCCTTAGAGTTGTGAACAAGATACAGACTCCAAGTATTGATAAAAGGACTATAGATGAGCCGATAGTACCATAACCGAGGCCACCTTTCTCATGTGCTTTTGTAAGAACATCCCCCAGTGTTGCACCAAATGGTCGGGTTAAGACAAACGCAATCCAAAACAACATGACTTGGGAAATTTGAGTAAAATAATGCGCGGCCAATACTAGGGCAAGCAAACCAGAAATTAGGAGCGCTCCTCCTGCAAATCCAAGTCCAGAAGAATCGGCTAGGAAATCACCCAAGGCAGTACCCAAAGTATTTGAAAATAGAATTGTAATCCAATAAAGCAATTCAACTTTAGGCGTTGTGACGTTATTAACAGATAGAGACCCAACACTGAATCGCCAGAACGCCAAAATAGCCAATAGAAGGCTCACTAAAATCGTAGTCCCCGCAGCATAGCCCAGCCCTAAAGTGCGATCCATGTAATCTGAGATCGTTGTACCAGCTGTGCTGGTTGAAAGGATGACAGTCCAATAAAGTAATGGGTTATAGCTTTTCCATATCAATTGAGTCACAAGAGTAGCTAAAAATACTCCAATCAATATCATAGAGCTAACCGCATAGCCCACATTCAGCGTCATCGATAAAAGATCTCCTGCCGTTTCTCCCAGAGTGGTGGCACATATTTTCATGATCCAGAAAAAGGCAGTTATTTGTGGAAGTTTGCTCATTATTGCTCCTACTTGTCTTCGGGCTAGCATACTGTATCTGAACTTATGACTTCATCATATAGAGAAAAACTCAAAAAGTTAGAAAAATGTGGCAGGGAATGTGGGATTGAAGTATTTTAAATTGGCAATCTTAAATTTGAAATTACCCAATCCCCAGTCCCTATTCCGCACTTCCTTGATGTACAGTTTTAACCCACTTTAGTCGCTTTGGTCGCACCGACATTCGAGCGGTAGCGCTAGCCATGATCACCACCCAGTGAAGCATATATAAAGTGCCGCGCAGGGTCTGAATCAAGGTGAAAAACATCGTAGAAAAGGTCAGTTTTTCCTCTTTATGGATACGCCGCAGACCTCTAAACATACCTACCAGGGACATGGCAAGCATCAGACCCGTGATGGGACTGAAAACGGGCAGACTGTTGCGGACAAAAGACATCAAAAAGTCTGGCAATGCCGCTGTGGGTAGAAAGTACTGGGTGATCCAGAACATGAACATATCCCAGGTTTTCGCAGTGCCCATGCGGTTCCGGAGGATGGGACGCCAATAATCTAAATAGCGCTGATAACCTCCTTCTGCCCAACGGTTGCGTTGATGCCAAAGGGCGATCGCAGTAGTAACGCCCTCTTCTTCCACTGCTGGCTCAATGAGAAAGTCAATATCCCATCGATCGAGGTGCAAGCGGATGGTTAAATCGAGGTCGTCTGTGATGGTTTCTTCATTAAAGCCGCCACAGCGTTCTAGGGCAGAACGGCGAATAAACTGGCCGTTTCCGCGTAGTTCCCCGATGCCGCCGATCGCAATGCGGTGCTGTTGAAAGAAGCTATCTAAAGCCATCTCAGCTGCTTGACCGCGAGTCCAGAAATTGGCATCGGTGTTAGCGATCGCTTTTCGTACCTGCACCGCACCCACCTGTTCTTGCTCAAAAACAGGCAATACCCGGCGCAGCATATCGGGATGCACTTGAGCATCGGCGTCAAACACGGCGATAATTTGGCCGCGAGTTAGGGGTAGCACTTGATTCAAGGCTCCAGATTTGCCGCCGCTAGCACCTGCCTGTCGCCGGAATATCTTCACTTGCTCGTATTGCTGAGCTAGCTGCTTGAGCAATATTGGCGTTTGGTCTGTGCTGTTATCGTCAATCACCCAGAGTTCGTATAAATCTACCGGGTAGTCGAGATTGCAAATATTCTTGACCAATTTGCCGATCACGGCTTCTTCATTTTTAGCCGCCACCAGCAGAGAGACAAAAGGCCAAGAATCCTGGGTTTCTTCAGACAAAGGTACGGCTACGCCAGGAGGGCGCGATCGCAAAACGCGGATAGCGTGAATGCCCATGAGGGTGGTCAAGCCCACGACCAGCCAAGTGCCCCAGGAGAATAGATGGAGTGCGATCGTGCCACTCCAAACTACTGTCAGCAGCACAGCGGCTTTGCGCCTGCGTTTCCCATCCCCAGGATGGGGTGTTTGAGCTGCCTCATCAAAAGTCTGAGGCAGCTCGGATAAAAGAGAGCCGATTTCATCAAGCTCGCTGTAGGAATTGTTTTCGGGCCAGGAATTCGCTGGCATAGGTTAGTTGATTCAACCACCAGTATTTGTCTACACCTTTGAAGAAGCTGGGTATCAAGTAACACCAGACCGTGCAGCCTTCACACACAGACAGTTTGCCCTGAGATTGGCGATATTCTTCCACTATTTCTGACTCCCGATAGAGCTCGTATAGCCTACCGTTAATCGGAACGCCCGTTTGGGCAAAATGGTAGCAAGGCAAAAGAAGCTTGTCGTCTGGAGAAATAGCTATTACGGCATCCACCGCCTTACAGCGGGGATTATTGGTGTCATTGCCCCCTGCTTCAATAAAAGCTAATGCTGCCTTATTGTAACCAAGATTGTTGTACTGCTTAGCAGCCGATTCTATGGATTGGACGATTTCGGGGGTGGGATTTTTCTTGGAATTGTAGTTGCTATGGGCTGTAAAGGCTGGATTTAGCCAAACTCGAACGCCCAAACGCAGCCCCAGTTCGGCTACCTCTGAAATGCGCTGGTAGTTTTGAGCGGTGACGGTGTGGTTGAGTACGGGGTACTCGCCAAGGGATTTAGCTATAGCCACCGACTCGACCAAAGTGTCAAATATCTTGACCCCCCTTGACTGGTCGTGAGTTTCGGCATCTCCGCCATCTAAAGAGAAATTCAGGAAGTCAATCAACCCCTGCATTTCCTGCGCTCGTCTGGGATAAAGAATTGTATTTGTCGTCATACTGGTTATAAATCCCAGCCGTTTTGCCTCGGTGTATATCTCAGCAACCTCAGCCCGCAGCAGAGGTTCTCCACCTGTGAAATCGATGTATTTTACCCCCAAGCGGCGCAAATCGATTAAATTTTGGCTAATTGTATCCAAATCCGCTTCTTTAGGCGGTTCTAAAGCCCAAATGTCACAAAAATGACAGCGAGCGTTGCAGCGGTATGTTAAGTAGTAATTTGCAACCAGTGGTGCCATAGGTTCCCTAGAGTAAGGTTAGCCATTGTCATAGTCGAGCCGAGTGCAATCGATCGTCAACTAGACACGCTACGCGGAAGTCAAAAGTCACGCATTCAAAAATCCAACTAGAAATTTTGCGAATCCTACCATAATCTGAATCTAGACGCTCAAGAAAAAAGGAAGAGGGAACATGACTGTCGATCAACTGCCACCAGCCGACCCCCGGAGAGTCAACGTCTATATGCCCTACTACCAAGGTAACAAGCGCACTTTGTTACCCCAGGCTATAAGTCTTTATGAAAAAGGGGTTTTGGAGGGAAAACGCAAAATAGAAGGAGGAGAGAGTATCCCCTTCGTTGCGACCTGGAATGTGGCCGCGCTACCATCAGATCTTACCCGCTGTCGCTTGCAGTTTGATGGTAATGCAGAACTGAGTTATGAAATCACCCTGGCTAATAATGAATTTGTTAGCTTCTTAATAGAAGTCATAACGATTTTTAAGACCTCTCGTTCAATCGATTTTAACAAAGCGTTCTACCGTAAGCTGCTGCGCTTGGATGAATAGAAACGGCTAGGGGTTACACAAATCAACATTAGGAGTGAGGGTGTGCCGAAATCTGCTAAATATCTGCTGATTGGGTCAACCGAGTCTTATTGTGGCAAGTCAGCGGTCATCTTGGGATTGGCCCACCAGTTAAAGGAAAAAAAACTGGATATTGCCTACGGTAAGCCGCTGGGAACCTGTTGGAGTGATGACCGCACCGATGGTATAGATGAGGATGTCAGGTTTTTGGCCGACAATCTCAACCTGCCGCAGAACCGAGTGCTGAAAACGCTTTTATTTCTAGATGAAGCAACGATCTCTAAACGGATCGGAGGCCAAGATACGGTTGATTATCGCTTTGAACTGGAGCAATATCGCCAGGTTCAGGGTGGAGAACTGGCGTTGCTGGAAGGGCCGGGTACTCTGGATGAGGGCAGTCTGTTTGAAATGTCCTTGCTGGAGGTAGCAGAGGTGGTTGATGCCTCAATTCTGCTGGTAGCCCGCTTGGAATCGGTGCGATCGGTGCATAAGATATTGTCAGCAAAGCAGCGCTTGGGCGATCGCTTGCTGGGCGTTTTGCTAAACGATGTTCCCGCCAATCAGCTGGAAATGGCTCAAACAGAGATTAAGCCATTTTTGGAGGGGCGGAATATTCCCCTGTTGGGAATTCTACCCCGGAGTGCTTTGCTACGCAGTGTCAGCGTCAGAGAACTGGTACACCAACTGAATGCTGAGGTGATCTGTCGTAAGGACCGTTTGGATCTGATGGTGGAAAGCCTGACAATTGGTGCGATGAATGTAAATTCGGCCTTGAAGTACTTCCGCAAAGGCAGGAATATGGCAGTGGTTACTGGTGGCGATCGCGCGGATATCCAGTTGGCAGCTCTAGAAACCTCCACCCAGTGTCTGATCTTAACCGGGCACGTACCCCCGCCCGACTTTATCCTCACTCGTGCTGAAGATTTAGAGATTCCGATTTTGTCAGTAGACCTGGATACCCTCACAACGGTAGAAATCATCAACCACGCTTTCGGTCAGGTGCGCCTGCAAGAACCGATCAAAGTGCAGTGCGTGCGCCAGTTAATGGCAGAACACTTTGACATCGATCGGTTAATAGGCAAACTGGGACTAAAGTCTGCTGTGACGCTACCGTAACTCAGTCTGTTAAAATATCAAGGTTGTTAAGTCTCAAACCGTCCTTGAATCAAGCGATAGAGTTGCCAAAAGTCGATGAATTAGTCCAAGAACTAGCGACGATCCAGCAAACGGGTTCCAAGCGTATTGCTCTGTTAGGATCGCGCCACGTTCCCATTACCCATCAGCACTTAATAGAGATGATGAGCTATGCCTTGGTTTTATCCGGCAATCTGCTGATCACCTCTGGTGCTACGGGCACTAATGCGGCTGCCATAAGGGGAGCAATGCGGGCTGATGCGAAGTTATTAACGGTAATCCTGCCCCAAAGTCTAGAGCGTCAGCCCCTAGAATCGCGCCAGCAGCTCGAACAGGTGATGCACTTGGTGGAAAAGCCAGAAAACGATCATCTATCTCTGGGTGAAGCTAGCGCCCTCTGCAATCAGGAAATTGTATCTAGGTGCCAGCAGCTGATTTCCTTTGCTTTTCATGACAGCCGCACGCTGCTACAAACCTGTAAAGATGCCGAAGATCAACGAAAATTAGTGACTTTGTTTTACTTTGATTAGTATATGCGTCGCTGTGCTAACAGATTTGAGAGTTTGCAAATTCCAATTCTTCAATTTGCAATTTGTCAAGTCGATTTGACCGAAAACCAAAAAGGTTTCAGTAGCTCGGCAAAGTTCAGTCGTGGGGTCAATCCAAAATCTAAAATCCAAAATCCAAAATCGTTTGACCTTTGAAATTATTGGTTTTGTCGCCCCGGATTCATCCGTGGGGTCAATTCCATTAGCCAAAATCTAAAATCCAAAATCGAATGACGCTATCGCAACTTCCGGTGCCTACTATTTTTTTGTACTGTATCGCCATAGCCGCTGTTCTAGTTTATGCTCCCTTTGTGCTGGTAGCTTATGCCCGTCTGGGCTTGGGAAAAGAAGCTTTAGCGGCTCCCAGAGCGGTGTTCGATCGACTGCCTCCCTATGCTCAAAGAGCAACTTGGGCGCATCAAAATGCGTTTGAAGCGTTTATGCTGTTTGCAGCAGCAGCGCTGATGGCTTACGTGACTGGTGTAGATCGGTCGGTGGCGGTGGGAGCTGCTCTAGCATTTTTGGTGGCGAGGTTGCTACACTCGGTTTTTTATATTGCGAACATACCTCTAGCGCGATCGCTCATGTTCGGCATTGGCAGCATTTGCACTGCTACTCTAATCATCTTTAGTCTGCTGCAAGCTAATACAAATTAGCCATTAGGGTAATTTAAAATTTCAGATTTTAGATTTTAGATTTGAAATCTAAAATTTTAAATTATCAATTACCAATTACCAATTCCAAACTTGTTATGGCTTCTACGTATTCATTTGACATCGTTAGCGACTTCGACTATCAAGAATTGGTCAATACTGTAGACCAAACCATACGAGAAATTCAAAGCCGCTACGACCTCAAAGACACAAAAACTACCGTAGAATTAGGGAAAGAGGAGATTACGGTTAACACCGACAGCGAATTTACTTTGAGCGCTATTCACACAATTCTGCAAACAAAAGCGGCTAAGCGCAATCTTTCCCTGAAAATCTTTGAGTACGGCAAAGTTGAATCAGCTAGTGGCAATCGGGTTCGTCAAGAAATCAAACTCAAAAAGGGTATAAGTCAGGAAATCGCCAAACAAATCACCAAATTGATTCGCGACGAGTTTAAAAAGTTACAAGCCGCGATTCAAGGAGATGCCGTTCGAGTTTCCGCTAAGTCCAAAGATGACTTGCAATTGGTGATTCAGCGATTGAAACAAGAAGACTTTCCGGTTGACTTGCAATTCACAAACTATCGCTAATTTCGGCAAAATGGGCAGAATGCCAAAAATTGACCGCCAGCGGGAGCATCAAGCTAACGAACGTACTTTTCTGGCTTGGTTGCGTACTTCCATTGCTCTGATCGGGTTTGGCTTTGCGATCGCTCGCTTTGGTTTAAGTCGCAACATAGAACAAAATATACTCCGCACGGGCACTGTTATTTTTGATTTATAGGGGCGAAGCATTCCGGTAATAATTTGTTGGTTGAACCCAAAGATATTTACCGGAATGCGGAGCCCCTACTGCTGGGTTAAAAAAGCTCGTTCTATGACCGTGCTAAGTATAATACCTTTTGATTGCCGTTTCAGTAGTTTGTTGTCAGCAGTCAGTCCATATTAACAACTGACAACAAACTACTGACTACTGACAAAAACCAATTCTTAGAACCAGTCTTACAGTACAGAACTAGAAGCGTCAAATACTAGACATCACTTCCCTTGCTGCTGCCAAAGTGCGATCGATATCTTCTTCTGTATGAGCCACAGAAGTAAACCCAGCTTCAAACTGCGACGGTGCAAGGTAGATCCCCCGCTCTAACATACCGCGATGGAAACGGCTAAACTTCGCTGTTTCTGACTTTTTGGCATCCTCATAATTGTGGACGGGGCCAGATGTGAAGAACAAACCAAACATACCGCTGATTTGACCGCCGCAGGCTGCATGGCCTTTTTCTTTGGCAATTTGCAGCAAACCATCAGACAGCTTTTTAGTAATCCGGTCTAGATAATCATAAGTACCCGATTTTTGCAGCAATTCCAGCGTTTTAATCCCAGCAGTCATGGCTAGAGGATTACCGGAAAGCGTCCCAGCTTGATACATCGGCCCGGATGGTGCAACCATCGACATGATATCTCTACGTCCGCCATAGGCTCCTACAGGCAAGCCGCCACCGATGATTTTACCTAGAGTTGTCAAGTCCGGGGTGATGCCAAATTTTTCTTGGGCACCGCCATAGGCAATCCGAAAGCCGGTCATCACCTCATCAAATACAAGCAAAGCGCCATTTTCTCGCGTAATCAGGCGCAAGCCTTCCAGAAACCCTGCATCGGGCGGTATAAAGCCAGCATTGCCCACTACTGGTTCCAAAATTACTCCAGCAATCTCGTTGGGGTTTTCTTCAAACAAAGCTTTGACAGCTTCTAAGTTGTTGAATGGAGCCGTCAGGGTATTGACAGTTGTCGATTTGGGGACACCTGGAGAGTCGGGTAAGCCTAGTGTAGCGACGCCTGAACCCGCTTTGACCAAAAACATATCGGCGTGACCGTGGTAGCAACCTTCAAACTTGATCATTTTGTCGCGTCCTGTGAAGGCTCGCATCAGGCGCGAAACTGCCATGCAAGCTTCTGTGCCGGAGTTGACAAAGCGCACCATTTCAATGCTGGGAACGGCATCGATGACCATTTCAGCTAGGACGTTTTCTAGCACGGAGGGAGCGCCGAAGCTGGTGCCTTTTGCGAGGGCATTGTGCAGCGCCTCGATCACTTCAGGATGGGCATGACCGCAGATTGCAGGCCCCCAAGTGCCAACGTAGTCGATGTATTGGTTGCCATCGATATCCCAGATGTAAGCGCCTTTGACGCGATCGAATACTATCGGTTGTCCCCCCACCGATTTGAAAGCTCGCACGGGTGAGCTGACGCCTCCCGGCATCAATTTCTGAGCGGCAGCAAAAATCTCTTCTGATTTGGTGGTTTTAAAAGAAGTGGTGACCAAAGTTATCTCCTTGCTTGAGTTTTATCTTGGCTTTGATACATAAAGGTCTATCTAAGGATAGTTGGGAAGCAGTGTAGAAGCCTATTAAGCTCATAAATTATCCTATATAGCACCGGATAACGACGATGTTATACAAAACGAATCAAGATTTACCTGCGGATGTGCGCTCTAGCCTTTCTGAGGCGGCCCAAGAATTATACCGAGCGGCGTTTAACTGTGCTATTCATTGGTATGGCGAAGAGTCTAAAGCTCACCATGTTGCTAGGTGCGCTGTCAGAAATCAGGCCGTAAGTCTTAACAGTACCATTGGTAGCGACCCAGAACCAGTTCCAGCTTAAATTTTCCAGTCGCTATGGGCTAGGGAATAAGTAAGCCAAAAGCATGATATTGTGGTCGAGTGAGCGAGGTGGGCTACCACCCAGATCCGGTGAAACCGAATCACCAACAAAAACTGCTCCTCAAGCAAATGTATGGCTGCTGTGGATTCAACTGCCCTTACCGAGTCTATCCCTATTGAGCAAATCCGCTACGACGAACGCGGATTGGTGCCAGCAATTATCCAGGATTATCTGGATGGCACTGTGTTGATGATGGCTTGGATGAATCGGGAGTCGCTGGAAAAAACTCTCTCAACGGGAAGAACCTGGTTTTGGAGTCGATCGCGTGAGCAATTGTGGCCCAAGGGGGAAACATCCGGCCACGTTCAGAAGGTGAAAAGTCTTCGCTATGACTGCGATAGCGACGCCCTGCTGATTGGTGTTGAGCAGGTGGGAGATATTGCCTGCCACACGGGTGAGCGGAGTTGTTTTCATCAAGTAGATGGGGGAAAGGCAGCGCCACCACCGGATACTTTGTCGCAAGTGTATGAGGTAATTTGCGATCGTCGCGACCATCCCACAGAGAATTCCTATACCTGCAAGCTGCTAGATGGTGGCGATAACAAGATTTTGAAAAAGATTGGGGAAGAAGCCGCTGAAGTGGTGATGGCTTGCAAGGATGATGATAAAGAGGCGATCGCAGGCGAAGTAGCCGATCTATTGTATCATACTTTGGTTGCCTTAGCTCACCATCGGGTTGACGTGAAAGCAGTTTATCGCAAATTGCAAGACCGCCGACGGTAAATTAAAAGTCCGTTGAAATTATGACGGGTTCTTGATATAGCGGTACAGTGAATGTCACGGTTGAACCCAAATCTTCCCCCATACTATAGAAATCTACAGCACCGCCCATAGCTTCCACAAGTTTTTGAGAAATGGAGAGTCCTAAACCCGTTCCACCGAATCTGCTAGTGAGAGAACCATCTCCTTTAGTAAAAATCCCGAAAAGTTTGTCTAATTTTTCCAACGGCACACCAATGCCAGTATCCTCTACTCGGATTTTAACCATGCCGGGTAGCTCTAGGTTTTGAAACACGACCTTATTTTTCAATACTTCGACGCTGATAGTCACGCCACCTTCATTAGTAAATTTGATCGCATTTCCTACCAAATTTAGCATTACCTGTAACAGCCGTTGATAGTTTCCATACAGGATGATTTCGTCGTAGGTGGCTGGTAGTTCAATGCTAAAGCTCAAATTCTTTTTCTCAACCTGCATTCTCGCCAATTTTTCAACTGCGCTCAACAGTTCATCCAGTTTAACTGCTGACAATTCCATCTGGATATGTTGGTTTTTGAGGTTGGCAATATCCAAGATATCGTTGATTATATTGAGAAGATGCAAAGACGAGAGGAAGGCTTCTTGAGTAAATTCACGCTGTTCTTCTGGCTCGTCCACCATATCATCTAAGATCAGCTTCAAAAACCCAATTGTGCCGTTAAGGGGAGTGCGAAGTTCGTGGGAAATAGTGGTTAGAAACTGGCTTTTCAGGAGGGTGGCTTCTTGAGCTTGCTGGCGGCTTTCTTCTAACTCATGATGAAGATTGACATGAGCGACGCAGGCACCGACTTGATCTGCTATTTCCTGCACCAATTCTATCTCGTCGGTCGTCCACTGGCGCGATCGATCGCACTGATGCAGGCTAATTATGCCATTGGGAAGGTTTCGATACCTTGTGGCGACGGCGAGGATCGATAAAGACTGTAGCCTAGATACGCTCAAACTGGCTCCATTCTCCAGAGGTACGCTATGCTCTATTATCACGGGTTCTGCCTTAGCTAAGGCATTAGCTAAGGCCGGCTCATCGGCTAACCATAGTAAGTGACCAAGCATAGACTCAAAAGGCTCTTGGCGATATTCTGCTACCACCGGCACTTGCGGACTGAAATTTTTATAAGAGTAAATGATACACCGCGTCACATTCAGGACTGGCCCAAGAGTATCAACTGTCTCCTGCCAAATTGTATCGATATCGAGTGTGCCCCGAATCTTCCTGCCAATTTGGATCGGCAGTTTTTGGTATAGATCTGAACCTCGCTCAGTCACAAAACCTTCCTAACCTCAAAACTTATCTTAGTTATGACTTTTGCACCCTTGGGAGAATTTGAGCATTTTTAGCTTTTTTGGTTTCCCTTTTCCCCCTTTACTTTCTTCCCGGCGTAAGATTACCGCAACTTACATTAAAGCATCCAGTCCATCGGTTTGTTGTTCGGAAACCATCACCACATCTTGATACAGCGGCACGGTGAAGGTAACGGTCGAGCCCAATCCTTCACCCAGACTATAAAAATTCACCACTCCTTTCATAGCTTCTATAAGTTTTTGGGAAATAGTCAATCCCAAGCCCGTTCCACCGTACTGGCGGGTGCGAGAGCCATCCACTTGGCTGAAGGATTGAAACAGTCTGTCCTGCTTTTCTAAAGACACCCCGATGCCCGTATCTATCACGCGCACTTTCACCGTTCCAGGGAGTTCCTGGTTTTGAACCATAACTTTCTTTCTGACAATTTCGGCTGCTATCAGCACGCCACCTTCATGGGTAAATTTGATCGCATTTCCCACGAGATTTAACATCACCTGCAACAGGCGTTGGTAGTTGCCGTAAATGATAATTTTGTCTCTGGTGGGTGGCCTTTGAATGCGGAAGCTGAGCTTCTTTTGTACCGCCTGGGTTTTAGTAAAATCTTCAACGTCGCTCAACACTTCGTCTAAATCTACCTGGCCTAATTCTAGCTCCATCTTGCCAGCTTCTATCTTGGCGATATCCAAGATATCGTTGATGATATTGAGCAGGTGTATGGCCGATCGATAGGCTTCCTCGATAAATTCCATTTGCTCTTCTGGATCGTCTGTCATTCCCTCCATAATTAGCTTGAGGAACCCTAACATCCCGTTTAGCGGGGTGCGGAGTTCGTGGGAGGTATTGGCCAAAAACTCGCTTTTGAGGCGAGAGGCTTCCTCCGCTTCCTGACGAGCTTGTTCCAATTCTTTGTATAGAGTGGCATGAGCTAGAGCAGTACCGACTTGATCAGCTATTTCTCGCACCAGTTCTATTTCTTCGGCTGTCCAGTTGCCCAAGCTATTCTGCCGAGCCAGCCTAATTAAACCGTTTGGTTGGTTTTGATAGCAAGTAGCGACCACCAGTATTAAGTCCTGTTGGTCTTCTGAATTCAATTCCTGTTCTACCACCAACGGTTCCAGGGTTGTGAGTGCTTTAGTTAAGAATGGTTTGTTTAGCTTTAGTTTTTGCCCTAGTTGCGATCGAACCGATTCTTGACGGTACTCGGCTACTATTTTTACTTCCTCGCTGGGGCTTTTATAAGGGCAGATGATGCAGCTGGCCACGTCCAGTCCCTGTCCCAGATCGTCTACCGCTTGCTGCCAAATGGTATCCAGATCCAGCGTGCGCCGAATATTGCGGGAAATTTTGCTTAGTAGTTTTTGGTAATTTTTACAAGATCGATCGCTTTCGTCATCGGATGAGGATAATTTATCTGCGAGACGATGGCACAATTCACCCGATACATCTACTTCTGACCCCAAGGTAGGAGTCAATTCTGCTGCCCCACTTGCTTTGTTAGAGCTTGTCCCCTCCTGTAGTCCCTGTACTTGGGAACCCATCACCAGCACCTTTGTAGCGGTGCCATCGGGCATCAAAATCGGGCTAATAACTAGATCGAAGCTGAATGTATGTTCTTTGTAATGGAACTGGCAATTCAAATGTTCTGGCACTCTATTTGCCAGAATTTGTTGCAAACGCTCCAGATATGGGCCTATTGCCGCTGGGCTAAAAGTTTCGCTCAGAGGACTAGAGGCGATCGCTTCTGGGTGCAGGTCATATAGCTCTGCTTCCTGCCAATAAAATGATAAGTATTGGCCTGATGCGTTTTGGGTAAATGCCAACTGAGCCCCTAACTCCTGCAAACCGCTCGGATTGCTTTGCCAAGCGGATGCTGATTTAACAGGAGCATTAGAAAGCCGTTTTTGGAAATTTATAGGCAAGCTCATCAGAGTCGGTCTCTAAACTTCAAGTGTGACTATGAGGCAATCTAGGCTTTCACCCAGATTCTGGTAGATCTTTTTGCCCTGTGAACACCCTGTGCTATATGCCTGCGACACTCTACGCGATCGCAGCGAGCGGCTTTGGCATTAACGCCAGACTGCCGCTACTTTGAATAGAGAACCAGATTAACTTTAAACGAATGGCTTTGAAAGAGGATTGCCCAAGGCAGTACCCGAAGCGATCCTAGCACTTTTAATTTTGAACAAAATGACTAGATTTGGATATGGTTGTCAAGACAATATTTGTTTGAGCATTTCCAAGCCCGAATCTAGCACCTGGTTCCTGGTGATGTGTGTATCAATCATTCCATTCGCCACGGGGCGGTACTGGCGTTCGTTGGAGCGTGCGAGTTAGCTCGTCATCTCGGTGTGTGCTACCTTTAAGCCACTGACGTATGGCAGATTCAATCACCTTGCTGGGGTCATTCGTCAGGTGCTTAATTTGATCGAATAATTCTGAGTCTAAGTGGACGGAGACTTCCACCTTATCATTGGAGCGATGAGTTTCAAGGGCTGGTTCTTTCATGGGCAATAAGATATCTTATCGATAACGGTGGAAACCTCAAAAAGGTATTAACTTTGTCGTGTTGTGACTCCCAACGACTGGGTGTCTGTCAGCAATTGCTATTATGCAGCGCCTACTAATTTTCCAAACAGTTTTGGCTTTTATTTTATATTGTACAATATCACCTTGATGAATTACTAAGAATAAACATCTCATTATAGCGCGTTAAAGCACTAGAAGTCTACACCAAGCTTAGGCTATGGTGTGGGTAGTTAACGCAACATATGTTACCTTTTAGCTGCGATCGCTGCTTGACAGACTTTTTTCGGGCCTATCCCGACCCCGACCCCGGTAGGGATAAGCCCTGCGGCTGTCTTCCGCCGTCAAAAAAATGAGCATTAAATTTGGATTGAATATTGAAAATATTTTCATTGTTTGGTGTAATATTTGGTTGTGAGATGGTAAACAGACGCAAGTCTGGGAAGCAAATGCCTACCACAAAAGGTACGCGGGGACTCCACGAAACCAGGGATTTATCAAATCCCAAAACGCTTGAGGAGCTTGCTGCAAGGCAAGGATAGCAGATCGCCTTTTTGAAGGCAAAAGAATTGCGCCCAAGAACCCTATCGCTAGGGATATTAAGAACGAAATTTCTTAAGAATCCCATCCCCTTCAGCGGTGGGAGTGTCAACACCAAGGGAATTGTATGACTGACGTGCCCGTTTCTCACATCCGCAATTTTTCCATCATTGCCCACATCGACCACGGTAAGTCTACCCTGGCTGACCGTCTTTTGCAGGTTACCGGAACTGTGGCCGATCGCGATATGAAGGCACAGTTCCTCGATAATATGGAGCTAGAAAGAGAACGCGGCATTACGATTAAGCTGCAAGCAGCCCGGATGAACTACAAGGCCAAAGATGGGCAGCATTACGTTCTCAACCTGATTGACACCCCCGGTCACGTGGATTTTTCCTACGAGGTGTCGCGCTCTTTGGCCGCCTGTGAGGGAGCGCTGCTGGTAGTGGATGCCTCCCAGGGGGTAGAAGCTCAAACCCTGGCGAATGTTTATTTGGCTTTAGAGAATAATCTGGAAATTATCCCCGTTTTGAATAAGATTGACCTACCTGGTGCCGAACCAGAGCGGGTGAGGGGAGAAATCGAAGAAATTATTGGCTTAGATTGTAGTGGGGCCATTCTTACTTCGGCAAAAGAAGGAATCGGGATTGACGAAATTCTGGAATCGATCGTTCATTTGGTGCCGCCACCCCAAGATACCGTATCCCAACCGCTGCGGGCGTTGATTTTCGATAGTTACTACGACAGCTATCGAGGTGTGATTGTTTACTTCCGGGTGATGGATGGTACGGTGAAGAAAGGCGATCGCATTCGTCTGATGGTTAGCGGTAAAGAATACGTAATTGATGAGTTAGGGGTGCTTTCCCCCACCCAAATTCAAGTGGACTCACTCCACGCCGGAGAAGTAGGCTACATAGCGGCGGCAATTAAAGCGGTGGAAGATGCCCGTGTGGGCGACACCATTACCTTAGCAAATGCGCCAGCAGCCGAGCCATTTCCCGGTTACGCGCAAGCCAAACCGATGGTGTTTTGCGGGATGTTCCCAATAGATGCGGATCAGTTTGCAGATTTGCGGGAATCTTTAGAAAAGTTGAAGCTAAACGACGCCGCTTTATCTTACGAACCGGAAACTTCCAGCGCGATGGGATTTGGTTTCCGCTGCGGTTTCTTGGGTTTGCTGCACATGGAAATCGTGCAAGAACGCCTGGAGAGAGAATACAATCTCGATTTAATTATCACAGCACCTTCCGTGGTTTATCGAGTCATCACCATTAAAGGTGAGGAGTTATACATCGATAATCCCAGCCATTTACCAGATCCGCAATACCGGGAAAGAATCGAAGAACCTTATGTCAAAGTAGACATGATTACGCCGGAAGAATATGTCGGTACTTTGATGGAATTATCTCAAACTCGGCGCGGCGTTTTCAAAGATATGAAATATCTTACCCAAGGACGAACCACCCTGACTTATGAGTTGCCTTTGGCGGAAGTAGTGACGGACTTTTTCGATCAAATGAAGTCTCGCTCTCGCGGATATGCCAGTATGGAATATCATTTGATTGGCTATCGCGACAATACTTTGGTGCGTTTGGATATTCTCATCAATAACGATCCGGTAGATTCTTTGGCGATGATTGTCCACCGAGATAAAGCTTACAATGTGGGTCGAGGTTTGGTGGAAAAACTGAAGGAATTGATTCCTCGCCACCAGTTTAAGATTCCTCTGCAAGCGTCGATCGGCAGTCGTATAGTTGCTAGCGAACATATTCCGGCGTTGCGGAAGGATGTGTTGGCAAAATGTTACGGTGGGGATATTTCCCGGAAGAAGAAGTTGCTTCAGAAGCAGGCGAAGGGGAAAAAGCGCATGAAAGCGATCGGTACTGTGGATGTGCCGCAGGAAGCTTTTATGGCGGTTCTGCGTTTGGATAAGGAGTAGTGGTAGTGAATCTTTGAATGGAATTTAAAATTTTTGATAAAGGTGGCTAAAATCGCCACTTTTTTTGTTTGGTTTGAATTAATGGCTTTGTTTCAATCCCTGAAAGGGATTAATAAGCTTTGAAACCCATCGTCTCTTTTTGTAAGCGTTTACGCACCTCGATCGCATTTTCTTGAGAACCTAAAATCGCGAAACTTATGGTACTAATGGTTCTAATAAACTTGCCATTGCTCAGCCTGTTGCAGGGCAGTTGGATTTGGATGAGAAAGGTTACATCAAGACCCAAATCAAGCGATCGTGGGCATAACAAGTCATTTGAGCGGACAAATATGATATTTTGATTGAGAGCGAACATTATTTCTGCCGCTCAATTTAGCCGTTCGGCGGCAGACGTGGTAACGTTTGTTCCGCCCCAACACAAATATGAGCAGGTGCATTATAAAGTTGAATGAAGAAGAAGAGATTGGCCCACTGACTCAAAAGGTATTGGAAACCCTCGATACCCTCGACTCACTGCCACACTTCGCAGATTACCGCTCGCAAGCCGATCGATAGCCCAACTTTCGCTAATCCTGTTCGCGATAATGCGGCACTTGTCGAACAATGTGTTCCACCAAAGCGGCGATTCGGCTTAGGTTTCAAATCAACGTCCACCGTCGCCGCCCAGTGAACACAAGCGTTATGCCGAACTGATCGCTCCGTTTAAGTTATCTATTTTCAGCAGAGATTAAGCAAGCAAAAATAGTTGACTTCGTTGTTGAGTTCGGAGAGATTATTGGCGATCGCTTCCTAAAACACATCAAATCATTTGCGAATATTTGTTTTTGAGTGAGATAGCGATCGCCGCTTACAAACTTGAGAAGATGAATGCTGAGGCAATCTTGTTTGACAGGAATAATAAACTAATGTAGTTTGTGCTTAATGCTAAAATTAAGAAGAAATCGATTGGAAACTGAACATGACATTGACCTTTTTGATGTCAAGAAACAACATAGAATTACTCAATAAGGGCTGTCTGAGCGCCAGTAATTGGGATGATTACACTTATAAGACCTCTTTCACCCTCACTATCTTTGATGAGCAAGGTAATAAGCATACTATCGGTAACATTAAAATAGGCTTTATTGGTCAAAATGGGGGATGGACTCAAGAGCAAATTCCAGAGCAATTTGAGGTATTATCTGAGAATTTTTATTCTCTTGGTCAGGATGCTGATTATTACCGAAATATAGTTGAAAATCTTTCTCAAGAAATGGCTGTTAATGTGCTAACCTCTCTTCGCGATGTCGTGCATGATCCTAATTGCCTTCAAGCCGCTGAAAATGAAAGAGCTTTTAGTGCTTCTTTACTTAGGTCTGTAAACCGCACGTCTATTGAAAATCAGTTCAGAAGGATTTTACGCCATGAAGCCCCACTAACTAAATACAATTTCTTCTATAAGAAGATTGCTAGTGAACGTTATTCAGGTATAAGAGTCGATTTTGCTGTTGAGCCAAATACCAAACCTACTTCTAATATCCATATATTAATTGGTCGTAATGGGGTAGGTAAAACAACCCTACTGAATAATATGGTAAATGCACTTCTTCCCAATCGGGGTGTAGTGGAAGAAACTGGCTATTTTGCTACTGGATCACCAAGGAGTGATCAGCCTGACTTGCTAGATAATGATTATTTTGCTGGTGTTGTTTCTGTCTCATTTAGTGCTTTTGATCCTTTTACTCCTCCAAATGATCAGACCGATCCCAATATCGGAATGCGCTATTACTATGTAGGGCTTAAAAAACGTATTATGCAACAAGACAGTCAGACTCTTTTGGGACTGAAAGATAAAGATGATTTGTGCCAAGATTTCATAATCAGTCTAAATATATGTTTTGCATTAATAGCTAAGAAAAACCGATGGATAAATGCAATTAAAACTCTAGAGTCAGATTTTAATTTTGCTGAAATGGATTTGTGTGAACTTAATAATATTGAAGATCAACAGGGATTTTCGCAAAGAGCAGAAGCACTTTTCAAACGAATGAGTTCAGGTCATGCGATTGTACTTTTAACTGTTACAAAATTAGTTGAAACTGTCGAGGAAAAAACCTTAGTCTTGCTTGACGAGCCTGAAAGCCATCTTCATCCTCCATTATTATCGGCATTTACGCGAGCGTTGTCGGATTTGCTGGTTAATCGTAATGGGGTAGCGATAATTGCTACCCATTCTCCAGTAGTGTTACAGGAAGTACCTAAATCTTGCGTTTCAATACTCCGAAGAACTAGGCTTATTGCAAATGTAGATAGACCAGAAAGTGAGACATTTGCTGAGAATGTGGGTGTTTTAACGAGAGAAGTTTTTGGATTGGAAGTTTCCAAATCTGGATTTCACAATCTATTGGCAAACTCTGTAGCTGAAGGCAAAAGCTACGAAGAAGTAGAACAAGAATATCAGAATCAACTTGGTTTTGAAGGAAAAACTATTTTACGCTCAATGATAATGATGAGAGATTCGCGATTGGGGGCTATCAAATGAGGGCTTTAGCTAAACCAAATTACGATCCCAAAACAGTGTACCAAATGTGTGTCAACAGTATTAGAAATGAGGATTTACGCGATCGCCTCAATCTGGTAACTCTCAAAATTGTTGATGCCGCAGGGGATTACGAGCAAAAAGCTAAGGCAAAACAGCTTTATTCCATTCCACCAAATAACTGCGAGAATAATGAAATCGCTTTAGACGTTGTGACTAAAAAGGAACTCAAGGATGTTTATAGCTCACATATGGTGGATAGAGCAAAACCAGCAAGAGAGATCTATGATTCGTTGTTGTCTCAGCCTCCATTAGGACGATGCCCGTTTTGTGGTTTAGGTCATGCTTCTACATTGGATCATTACCTACCGAAAACTAAATATCCACAGCTATCAGTTTTACCATTGAATCTCGTACCTTCATGTAAGGATTGCAATACAGGCAAAAGTACTGCAATTGCGACTACTGCGGAAGAGCAAAGTCTGCACCCCTATTTTGATCATCAGAATTTTATTGATGATCAATGGCTCTATGCTGAAGTAAGACAAACAAAGCCTGCGACTATTTACTTTTTTGTTAAAGCTCCAGATAACTGGGATCATATATCCAAAATACGAGTTCAGTCACACTTTAACGCCTTTAACTTGGCTTTACGATATTCATTGGAAGCTGGCAATGAGATGGTTTCCCTGAGAGATACATTAGTCAGCTATAGTAAGTCAATAGGTTCACCTTGGGTAAAAAAAAACTTAGAAATAGAAGCTACATCTTGTGCTAGTCAGCATATTAACTCTTGGAAAACAGCTATGTTTCAGGCACTTGCATCAAGTGATTGGTATTGTAATGGTGGCTTTCTGTAAGCTGTGCTTTGTCAAGTTGTCGGTTTGGTATAATACCTGTTAAATTTGTCTATCAATATCCGAGGCAATTATATATGCTTAGCTTCGTTGTTGATTTTTATATAAGCTATTATCGGATAACAAAGACAAGTAATTATTAAGCGATTGCATAGAAATAATGACTCACATTTGGCACGCTTTTGGCACGCTCTATTATTTCCAATTCTACATTTTCGCTCTCCCTCTAAAACACATCAAATCATTTGAGAATATTTGTTGTTGAGTGAAATAGCGATCGCCTCCTCGGTTTGCGATCGCATGGTTAGAAAATCTGAAACCTATCTAATAAGCCGATACAATTTCTAAAAGCTCATCGGTAATGATGTTTTGACGTTCTTGTTGATAGGCAATTGTAAATTCTGCAAGACGCTCTTCGATGTTCTTTTCGGCAACTTGCAAGAGAGGGTTTCAGGCAAAAATTTTCGGATGATTGGAAAAACACCTACCGACAGTGGCAAAGGATTTCCCTTTGGGCAGATTCTTGGTGCTGGGCAAAATAAAATTAATTAAGAAATGTAAAGAAACTAATTAATATGACCGCTTTATGGTAAAGATTTGATGAATTCAGCAACCAGAAGTCGTCTTTTGAGGCATTCTTTGCTAACTTGCTAATTGTGGAGCTAACCTTTTGTGTAACAAAGATAGCAAATTGCGATCGCGTCTACGTCAAAAATCCGATCGAACGGCAATTGCCACAGACGCCTCGCGACGGCAACAGGATAGCATCTAACCGCGATGGCTGCAAGGCAGTTATATTAATAACGGCGGTTTTAGCCGCTGGAAATAACCTATCAGTTGTTTAATACTTATGAGAATTTTGGTTACGGGTGGTGCTGGGTTCATTGGTTCTCATCTGATCGATCGCTTGATGGCACAAGAACACGAAGTCATCTGCCTAGATAACTTTTACACAGGTCACAAGCGAAACATCCTCAAATGGTTTGATAATCCTTACTTTGAGTTAATTCGCCATGACATCACCGAACCGATCAAGTTGGAGGTAGATCAAGTTTATCACCTCGCCTGTCCCGCGTCTCCCGTCCACTATCAGTACAATCCCATCAAGACCGTCAAAACCAACGTCATGGGAACGATGAATATGCTGGGATTGGCGAAGCGGGTGAAAGCCAGATTCCTGATTGCTTCTACATCCGAAGTCTATGGCGACCCAGACGTGCATCCCCAGACAGAAGAGTATAGAGGTAATGTAAATCCGATCGGCATTCGGTCATGCTACGACGAAGGCAAGCGGATTGCTGAAACATTGACGTTTGACTATCACCGGGAAAATAATGTGGATATTCGGGTTGCCCGGATTTTTAACACCTATGGCCCCAGAATGCTGGAAAATGACGGTCGCGTCGTCAGCAACTTTGTGGTTCAGGCTTTGCGGGGCGTACCGCTGACGGTTTACGGGAATGGTTCCCAGACACGCAGTTTTTGCTACGTTTCTGACCTAGTAGAAGGATTGATGCGATTGATGAATGGTGAGCATACTGGCCCCATAAATTTGGGTAATCCCGATGAATACACTATTTTAGAACTCGCTCAAAAAATTCAGCAAATGGTGAATCCAGATGCGGAGATTAAATACGAACCGCTACCCCAAGACGACCCCCGCCAGCGACAACCAGATATTACCAAAGCTAAAACATGGCTGGGATGGCAGCCGACAATCCCTCTGCAAGAAGGTTTGAATCTGACAATAGACGATTTTCGGGCTCGCGTCAACATCTCTCAACCGTCAGCGGTTAGCTAATCTGTGAGTGTAGGGTATTTGGTTCGCGGCGATCGCAATTCCCGATCGAGTTTTGGGTAATATACAGCAGGGGAAATTGTCTGAGGTAAAGTTAAGGGTTAATGGTTTGTGGCAATGGATCGTTAACCATTAACAATCAAGAATTAACATACCCTACATTCTTTACCCAAAACGTAAAAACCCATATTAGCTGAACGCTGGTATTTTTTGTTTAATCATTCACTTTGAGGATTTGCACGATATGCGTGTTTGCGTTATAGGTACCGGATACGTTGGCTTGGTTACTGGTGTATGTTTGGCACATATCGGCCATGACGTTATCTGCGTAGATAACAACGAAGAAAAAGTTAAGTTAATGAAGGCCGGACAATCGCCGATATTTGAGCCGGGATTGTCGGAATTGATGCAGTCTTCCTATCAAAGCGGACGGCTGGAGTTTTCTACGGATATAGCCGCAGGGGTCACGCACGGCGAAATTTTATTCATCGCTGTGGGAACGCCGCCATTGCCTACGGGTGAAAGCGATACAAGGTATGTCGAGGCAGTTGCCCGTGGAATTGGTGCCAATCTCAAAGACGGCTATAAGGTGATTGTAAATAAATCTACCGTGCCGATCGGATCGGGCGACTGGGTGCGGATGATTGTGATGGATGGAATTGCCGAACGCCAAAAAGTGCTGGTAGGCGCTGGTGGCGTTGAAGAAGCGGTAGAAAAGATTGCGGCTGAATTTGATGTAGTCAGCAATCCTGAGTTTTTGCGCGAAGGTTCGGCAGTTTACGATACCTTTAACCCAGATCGGATTGTGCTGGGCAGCAATAGTCCGAAAGCAATCGGGTTGATGAAGCAACTCTACACTCCTATTGTTGAGCGTAAGTTTGGCGAAGACACCTCTTTACAGCCAGTCCCGGTGGTAGCTACTGACATCAACTCGGCAGAGATGATCAAGTATGCTGCCAATGCCTTCTTGGCGACTAAGATCAGTTTTATCAATGAAGTTGCCAATATTTGCGATCGCGTCGGTGCAGACGTAACCCAAGTAGCCAAAGGTATCGGTTTAGACTCCCGCATCGGCAACAAATTCTTGCAAGCTGGTATTGGTTGGGGCGGTTCCTGCTTCCCCAAAGATGTCTCCGCCCTCATCCACACCGCCGATGACTACGGCTACGAAACCCAGTTACTCAAAGCTGCTGTCAGCGTTAACCAACGCCAGCGTGTGATTGCGATCGAAAAATTACAGCACGAACTGAAAATCCTCAAAGGTAAAACAGTTGGTCTGTTGGGTTTGACCTTCAAGCCCGATACTGATGATATGCGCGATGCACCAGCCCTCAATCTGATCGAACAGCTTAACCGCCTCGGTACGAAAGTAAAAGCCTACGATCCCCTGGTTTCCCAAACGGGTATGCGTCACGGTTTAAGCGGCGTAATTGTGGAAACCGATCCCGAACGGCTAGCAGATGGCTGCGATGCGCTGGTGCTGGTGACAGACTGGGCACAGTTCCAAAATCTAGACTACGCCAAGATGGCTAAATTGATGAACAGCCCGGTCATGATCGACGGTCGGAATTTTCTCGATCGCAAAACGTTGGAAGCCGCCGGTTTCCGCTATGTAGGTATCGGTCGATAAGAACGATCGGGGCGTGGTAAAATTTTTTCCATTCCCGATTTGAGCCATTAGACCTCTCCAAAAAACATTGTAGAGACGTTTCATGAAACGTCTCTACAATGGTTCTAGGCAACGCACCTTTAATTTCTGGAGAGGTCTATTAGTAAGTAGTTGCGCTTTAGCGCTAAAGCGCAACTACTTACCCATTATGAATCCGAACAAGAGCCAATGGAACTAACTAGCAACTTTAGTTTTTAGCTAAACTCGAAGGCAAATATGGTTAGTACAGCCGCGAAACCAACCAATATTCCCCCAGAAAGTATCCTAGCAGAACAGCGAGTCGTTTTCTACAACATTAGTTGGCAAGCTTACGAGCAAATTTTAGCAGCACTTGGTGAAAGTCGTTCTTCTCGACTCACATATAACGAAGGCACATTAGAAATTACCATGCCTCTAGAAGAACATGAAAGTGCTATCAGATTAATTGAACTATTCGTCCGCATTTTGGTAGTAGAGTTTGGGTTAAAAGTCAAAACAATGGGTTCAACTACCTTAAACCGTCCCGATTTGAAAAAAGGTGCTGAACCTGACAACTGCTACTACATCCAAAATCAACCCAAAGTCGCTGGAAAAAAGGTTGATCTAAACACAGACCCCCCGCCAGATTTGATTGCAGAAGTAGATATTACCCATACTGACATTAATAAACTGAATTTGTATGCCAGTATGGGCGTACCCGAATTCTGGCGCTATAACGGTCAAATCCTGCGAATTTATCAACTTCAAGATCGTGAGTATATTGAAGTTGAAAACAGTCCAACATTTTCTTTGGCAATTAAAGAGAGGCTTTACCAATTTTGGGAAGAGGCGAACTTGGACGAAGTGCTGGCTGAGAAGTCTTTCCGTGCTTGGGTACAGCAGGAAGTACAGAGTCAATCAATAAGTCAGTCACAAGCTGAATAATATAGCTAGGGACTAGGGGCTTTCTTGCTCTTGCTAGGGAAGAGGGAAGAGGAAAAAGGTTACTCCGTAAGGGATTATGGACTAAAGGTAAAAGTTGGAGTTGCCATAACCGCCCTGGCGGTTGCTATACTATCTACCCGAATGTTTTTTAAGGGCAAATGCGATCGCCTTTTACCTGTTGAAAATAAGATGAGATCCTAATTTTTGAGTTTAAGTAATATCGTCAGGATTAATCCCGATCGATCTGAGGTATGCAGCTAGTTTTTCTTTCTTTTCCCTTTCAGTCAAGAACCTTTTCCCATTCTCTTCATACCAGAATACCCATTCTCTCTCCCAATCAGCATAGTTGTGGGATTCACAACCAATTCCAAGTTCAATTTCGGGCATCCATACTGGATTTCCTGTCACTAACTCATATTGGTTATTCACTAACTTATAGACTTCGATCGGTTGCCGATTTTTATGCCTTCCTCTTCTACCGGCAAACGAATTGTACACCACATAGTAGAGAACGCCTAACTGTTGATAGCTTTCTAACTTATCCTCATACTCACCGTTGTACTTAAGAGAAACTACTTCTATTACCAGGATAGGCAAAACATTATTTTCTTGCCAGATCAAATAACTGAGGCGACCACCATCACCTGTATATCTTGGGACTCCCACAGATAGGAATCCATCGGGGACAATTGCTGGCTTTTCCTGGTCGTGGTAAACCGCCATATCTACACCAAAGAACCAATCAGGCCGATCGCTCCAGATATCAAGTAAAATATTTAGGAGTAGATTGGGAATAAAATTTTGTAACTCATTGTCCACAGGCGTATCGTCAGAGTGGGGGAGTTCTTCGGCGGTTAGTAATCGGTGTTCATTAGAAGTATTAACCATAATTTATACGCCATCATTCCGACCTGTACGATTATATCATGAATGATACCGAATCCGGGTTAACTACCCCCTTTTTCTTTAAGCCCGCGCAGGCGGGCTTTGTTTGTGTAGCTGCGACTTTAGTCGTCAGGTAAAAAAAGTAGTCAAGGCTTGCGGATTTGGTATAAGCAATATTTTTAAAATCTAATAAAATTAGCCACCCAACCAATTAATCCACCGCCTAAAACTAACCATGCCGCATTTAGGCGATAGCGAATGGCTAAAACTGCTGTAACTAAGGCAATGAATACAGTTTGCCAATCTGTGAGAGTAGCGGCGGCAAGTTTGGCGGTAACAACTGCCATTAGTGCTATTGAACTCACATTCACCGCATCTAAAAAAGCTGCCGACCATTTGGAAGAACGCAAGCGCGGAATCAAAGGATTTAAGGCGGCAACGAAGAAAAAAGAGGGCAAGAAAATCCCTACTGTCGCCACAATTGCGCCTGGGAAACCAGCAATGATGTAGCCGATGAAGGTAGCGGTGGAAAGTACTGGGCCAGGGGTAAATTGACCGATCGCGATCGCATCCAGCAACTGCTGTTGAGTTAGCCAACCATATTCCTGAACCAGTCCCCCTTCTAGAAACGCCACCAGCACATAACCGCTGCCAAATAAGACACTTCCCACTTTGAGAAAAAATAAACCCAGTTGCCACAAGGGGACACCCCCTGCAACAGCCGTTCCAGTTGTCGCCGCTAGTTTCAGCGTCCCAACGCCAGCCAAACCAGCTGCGATCGTTGTTGTCTTTTGATCCGGTGGGGGATCGCCTGGGTCAGATCCACCCAGCCAAATCATTCCCAGCAACCCTCCCACCAGAAGCGCGACGACCTCATTTAACCCCAAAAATAATGTCAGGGATACGAATAGGGCGATAATGAGCAGTTTTGGAGCCTTCAGGGCCGTTTTTCCCAGTCGCCAGATCGCATTCAGAATGACGCCCAGGACAGCTGGTTTAATTCCATACAGCAAGGGGGCAACTTGGGGCAATGTTCCGAATTCCACATAGATCCAGGCAAAGCCTCCGGTGATAACAACCGCAGGTAAAATAAAGCAAACGCCTGCGACAATCAAACCCAGCCAGCCAGCGCGGATATATCCTATGTGGATAGCCATTTCTGTGGAATTTGGCCCTGGAATCATATTTGTTGCGCCTACTAGATCCAGGAAATGCGATCGCTCGATCCACTGTCGTCGCTTGACAACTTCATCCTCCATCATGGCAATGTGAGCGGCTGGCCCACCAAAGCCGATCGCTCCCAGTTTGAAAAATAGTTTTGCCAAATCGCTTAACTGGCTAACATTTTGGTCATTGGTCATATAGCAACCGCCTTGGCGGTTAGGACATTATGAATTGCTGAAGCGTTGGCGGATTCTATAGCTAGGGACTAGGGGCTAGGGACTAGGGACTAGGGGAAGAAGACTGACCACCGACCACTGACAACTGACAACTGACCACTGACCACTGACCATTGACCACTGACTATTGACCACCAGGAAAGCGCTCGATTTGAGCGTAGCCGCTGAAGATCAACTTTTTCCCTTGAGTTTCCAAGCGATTGATCCGCATCGTCACGCCGTCGAGATCGAAGCGATCGAGATCCACCATATTATCCAATACCTCAGCCAGCGCCTTTGATAGGGTTTGAGAAATTTCACGCAGAGATTCCGGTACGGCGTCTGCATAAAACTGAGGGTCTTTAAAAGCAATGCGACGACGGCGCTCAACTGCTAGCGTCATAGTCATGCTAATGGGTACTGTACCGCGATCTGGTAGCTCCGCCTTGGCAAAAAGCCGAATCCGGTTACCACTCTCCAGTTGCAGGTAAACTTCTGTGAAGGAAATTGGTTCACCCTCAGTCAAGTCGCTCAAGGAGTCCAAAGAAAGATTTTGCAGGCGCTTTGTTACCAGTTCTGCGTTGAAGGCTTGATTGATACCCTCTTCCGACAACGTGACTAGCGCGATCGCTTGGGTGGGTTGCTTCAGCGTTATCTTACCGCTCAAAATCGAGCTGAAGTCAATGGATACCGCATCTGTCTCAAAGGACATCTCCTCAACGGGAAAATCCTTGCGAATCACCAAGCCACGACCGCTCATTTTAAAGCTGTCGATGCTCCCCTGCAACAATTTGCTGGACGGCGAGCAGCGTACAGAGACCTCCACAGACTCGCTCTTACTGAACAAGTGGCGGATGGATTGGCTAGCAACAGTGTTGAGCATCCGCTCTCCCCAATCGCTACCACCAGAATTAGTAAAACCAGTCAGGCCACCTAACATAAAGTTTTGTGTCTATAGAAAGTCTTCCTCATTTTTAACAAAATGTGAATAAGTCAGCAATCCGTTGCTTAATCATAGGAAAGTATGCTAAGGGGATGGCCTAATACCTAAGACAGATTGTGCTTTCTTCAAGGGGTGGATGAGGGTAATAGCCTCCCAGCCTTACCAGGAAATAATTTCAGCCATCAGGATAAATGTTATTTGTTTCAGTTTTAGGAACGAGCCTGCCAAAAGGTGTAGGTAAAAGCTAAGTTATCGGTAATCACTGCTATTAGCAATTTCTATCTATTTATTTGGGTGCGCGATCGGCTTACAGCCTAGATTTTTGGTTTAGAAACCCGGTTTCTTCAGCCAAGATTGAGAATAGGGCAAGAACAGTTGACAAAGCATAAACTTAGTTTTGGAGAAACTATGGCAAAGGAACTGGCGATTTCTACCCGTGGACTCACCAAGCAATTTGACCGCTACATTGCGGTTAACGATGTCGATTTACAGATAGAAGCGGGAGAAGTCTATGGACTGATCGGGCCAAACGGAGCTGGAAAAACGACGCTGATTCGGATGTTGGCGGCTGCGGAGGAACCAACGATAGGGGAAATTTATATTAACGGCGATCGCCTCTTGCGCGATCGCAGCAACCCAAACCTGAAACGTCGGCTTGGCTATCTCCCGGATGACTTCCCCCTGTACGATGACCTCAACGTCTGGGACTACCTAGATTACTTTGCGCGGCTTTATCGCTTGCGGGAACCGCGTCGCAGTCAACGCTTGTACGAAGTTTTAGAATTGGTGCAGCTAACCAACAAGCGCAACAGCCAGATTTCTACCCTATCGCGGGGGATGAAACAGCGCCTCAGCCTTGCCAGAACGATTATCCACGAACCGATCGTACTGCTGTTGGACGAACCTGTATCTGGATTAGATCCGATCGCCAGAATGCAGTTTAGGGAAATCATCAAAACATTGCAAGAAGCCGGGATGACAATCCTAATTTCCTCCCACGTCCTCAGCGACTTAGCAGAACTCTGCACCTCAGTCGGCATTATGGAACTGGGTTATCTGGTGGAAAGCGAGTCCCTCAAAGAACTTTACCGCCGCCTCAGCCGTCAGCAAATTGTCATGTCGGCTTTGGGTAGCCAAGATTCACTTTTAGCAAAACTGAAAAACTATCCCCAGGTGGAAGAGTGGGAGGTGATGTCAGCAACCGGACAGATACGGGTTAACTTTTCCGGCGGACAGGAAGATTGTGCTAAGTTGTTGCGAAGTCTCATCCAAGCTGGCATTCCCATGAGCGAATTCCACTGCACCCAAGAAGACTTAGAAACCATCTTCCTCAAATTGGGTCACAAACAAGCCTCGTAGAATTTTTGAAATTGTTAAACTGGCAATTAACGCGACAGTTGCGGCAAGCTGGTCAGTCCGCATCCAAAGCGCTACTAGCAGGATGTGCATTTTAAACCTATTGTTGGAATTTCCCTGAAAATTGCAGATTTTTAGTTAAAAAATGGCATCTGCAATCCGAAATCTCAAATTTGAAATGTATTTGGAGAGTTTTGAGAATGACACTTAGTTTGATAAACCGAATAGGCGACTGGAACCCGCAACTATTGCGAGAACTCAAAGGTCGCCTGAAAACTCGAAATGTAGCGATCGCATCAGCCATCTCCCTCCTGGGTCAGCTGCTATTTGTGATGTCTTACTACGGCCAACTTCCTGTGGAACAGGATTACCCCCAGGAGATTCTCAGCAAATATTGCACAGGCCCTAGTGAGTATAGCAATCAATATCACTGCGTGCAGGATATCGCCGGTAATTTTGTGATTAACTGGCAGTACTGGTGGCTAGACATATTCGTATGGCTCAGTTTGATTAGCATCTTCGTTATGTCGGTGGTTGGCACCTATATGCTGATCGCTGACTTAGCGCAGGAAGATCGTCGCAGCACGCTCAACTTTATCCGCCTCAGTCCCCAGTCTACCCAAAGCATTTTGGGTGGCAAACTGCTGGGAGTTCCCGTTTTGCTGTATGTGGTCGGCTTTCTGGCTATCCCGCTGCATTTGTGTGCTGGTATTTCCGCTTCCATTCCTTTAACTTCCATTCTCACCTTCTACGGAGTTGTCGCCCTCAGCTGCCTGTTATTCTACAGTGGGGCATTATTATTCGGCTTATTTAGTTCTGCGTTTAGCGGGTTTCAACCTTGGTTGGGTAGTGGCTTAGTCTTAATTTTCCTCTGGATCGCTAGTTTCAAACCTATCACCCACGACCCCACCGATTTTGTAAATTTGTTGTCCCCATCTTGGATGATTTCGTATCTAGTTTCTGCGACTTCCTTTGATTACAAATCTCCATTCTCGTACCTGCACATAGAAACCTGGCAATGGTTTTACATCCCGCTAGGTGCAAGTTTTGTGAGCGCTGTTGCCTTTGCTGTATTAAATTCTGGCTTGTGGATTTATTGGTTCTGGCAATCTATGATGCGGCGCTTTCCCAATCCCAGCAATACTATGTTGAGCAAAGGCCAGAGTTATTTGCTAACAGCCAGTTTTGAAGTAATAGTTCTGGGATTCGCCATGCAAAATATGGAAAAAGGGCGGTCTGGGTCACAATGGTTGTCTTTTAACTTGAATTACCTACTTTTCTTTAACCTTTTCCTGTTTTTGTGTCTAATCGCATCTTTGTCGCCTCAGCGACAAGCGTTGCAAGATTGGGCGCGATACCGGCGGGAAAAAGTGACAAATCGCCAGCGTGTCTGGAACGGTTCCTTGGTGCGCGATTTGATGTGGGGTGAAAAAAGCCCGAACATCATGGCGATCGCACTTAATCTGCTCATTATCTCCCTGCCGCTCATCTGTTGGATTCTAGTTTGGCCCAACAATTCAGAAAAAGTTGACGCTTTCTTGAGTTTGGCGCTGACAGTGACCGTAATTGCGATCTATGCTGCGATCGCGCAACTAATGCTGTTGATGAAAACTCAGAAACAAGCTGTGTGGGTAGCAGGCGCATTGGGTGCCGCAATTACATTGCCACCGCTGATATTTGGTGTCCTCTCCCTTGGATCGGGAACAGACCCCTACGTAATCTGGCTGTTTTCAGCTTTCCCTTGGGTTGCCCTCACGCAACATACAGCCGCTACAACCGTTTTCATGGCAATTATGGGCCAATTCACCCTCCTCGCGCTGTTAAATGCGCGATTGTCGCGGCAACTGCGACAAGCTGGTGAATCTGCCTCCAAAGCCCTGCTAGCCGGTCATAAGGCTTAATCAATGGCCCCCCTAACCCCCCAAGTTTGGGGGGAACAAGACTTTTCTCCCCCCAAACTTGGGTGGGCAAAATCTAAACTTGTACCTAAGTCTTGTCGATGTAGTGTAGGGTACTATGCAACGCAGCTACGAGTCTAAACCGGGAAAAACCTCACCCCCCTAACCCCCCTCTCCTCCAGAGGAGAGGGGGGGAAATACTCCCCTCCCTGTTGCGGGGAGGGGTTGGGGGTGGGGTTCCACTGTCCCGGTTTAGACTGGTAGCCTGCAACGCACCCTAAAACTTATTCACAACCAATTAAATTCACAAAAAATACCATGAATCTCCTTTGGTTAGACCGACTGGGCGATTGGAATCCGCAACTATTCCGCGAACTGAAAGGGCGTTTAAAATTACGCAATTTAGCCGTAGTAACTGCGGCTTCTCTGCTAACTCAGTTTCTAGGAGTAATGAATTTTTACTTCCAGAGTTATGAAAGTGGATATAGTTATTGCGTAAAAAATAAGCAATCCGAATGCCTTGTAAATGCGACAGGTCGAATTGTCATTGACTGGCCGCACTGGTGGCTAGAATTGTTTACGATTTTAAGCTGGATTTTGCCTTTCATCTTATTGCTTGGTACTGTCTATACGATCATCAGCGATGTTGGCAAAGAACAGCATAGAGGCACTCTTAACTTTATTAAGTTGAGTCCTGAGTCTAGCGAAAATATTTTGATTGGCAAAATACTAGGCTCTCCTATTTTGCTCTACGGAGGTATCCTCCTGTTTATTCCATTACATTTGGTGTCAGCGATCGGAGCGGGTGTTCCTTTCAGCTTGCTACTAAGCTTTTATCTGCTCGTTTGGGGATGTTGCCTCTTCTTCGGTAACATCATGCTTCTCTATTCATTCCAAGTGCGATTTCATGCTTGGTTGTGCAGCTTTTTAACCTTAATATTTGGATGGCCTTGCCTGCAAATTATCAACTTTCTTCTGTCTACTGGAACAAAGGAAGATGTTTATGATGGCAATTTGCAGTGGTTTTATTTACCAATTGGTAGCAATTTATTGGTATTAGAGGTTTTTTTAGTACTGACTTGCGGTTTGTGTAATTATGTAGTGTGGCAATCGTTAAATCGCCGCTTTCGTCAACCAAACGCAACTCTGATTAGCAAAAAACAAAGTTACTGGTTAGTAGCTGGTTTTGAAGTTTTGATTTTAGGATTTTTTGTAGGAAACTACAAGTCAGACTTTTTAAGTTATCACAGTTATTGGGATTGGTTTGGGTTGATAGCACTTCTGGAAATTATAAACCTCTTTGCGTTTGTGTTTTTAATCCCTGCTTTGTTGCCTCATCGTCAGGAATTGCAGGATTGGGTTCGTTACCGCCGATTGGAGGGGGTTTCTAACCGCAAGGCTTTATGGAATCGCTATTTAGTGCAGGATTTGGTTTGGGGAGAAAAAAGTCCAGCGGTAGTGGCGATCGCACTAAATCTAGTCATTAAAACAGTAGTTTGGACTGCTTGGGCTATATTTTTTACCCGAAATCCTTACAAAATTGAAACGATCGCAGTTTTGATTTTGAGCGCCAACTTGATTTTGATCTATGCTGCGATCGCTCAAATGATGCTGTTAATGAAAACTCCCAAACGGGGTTTATTGGCTGCTACTGCGGTAAGCGGATTAATTCTCCTTCCCTTGTTAGCAATTCAAGAAAGTCCTGGTTTGTTGCTGTTTTCAGTTTTCCCCTGGTTTGCTATAGAACACGCCAGTGCAACGGCCATTTTTATGAGCCTGCTGGGACAATGGAGCCTACTGGGATTGTTGAGCGTACAGATGACGAAAAAATTGCGGCAAGCAGGCGAATCTGCCTCCAAAGCGCTGTTCTCCGAACGTCGGTCTTTACCAACTCAGTAGGTGCTAGAGGCTTTTGTTATAATACCAAATCCGGGTTTATTACCCCCTTTAATTTTTGGCCTAAACATTGTAGAGACGTTTCATGAAACGTCTCTACAGCCGATCGAAATAAAGGGGGTAATCGTTGCGGATTTGGTATAACGCACCCTACAAAAGAAACCTGAATACAAATCACCAATGACCAATGACCAATGACTAATGACCAATCACCAATGATTATTTTTTGAGCGCTTTTTTCAGCAAATCAGGAATTTGAGAAGGACGCTGTGCTACAGGTATTTTTGCTTTTTCAAAAGCTGAAATTTTAATTTCAGCTGTACTAACTTCATCCTCTATAACTGGCTGAGAAACGATCAGGTCGCTAGCGTGGCGCTGACGTTTTACTTCTGGTGCGTAGCGTCCGGCAATATAGACAACTACAGGCTTATTAATCTCCTCTGTAATATATTCGACGACTGTTTCTTCGTTACCGCCTTCAGTCTTTCCGAGTAAAACGATCGCTTTGGTATTATCATCTTTATTTAAAGTTTGCAGCCATTGGCGAAATGAAGAACCCACGATCGCATCGCTGCCAATACTAACGCCCATCGATTGACCAAATCCAGCCTGTGTCAGTTCCAAGGCAACTTCCGAGGTCAAACTGCCGCAGCGACTAATCAGCCCCACAGGCCCTGGAGTATAGAATTCGATCGGATGAGTTCCCAGCAAAAGCTTTCCCGGTATTATAATCCCCATACTGTTGGGGCCGACGATTAAAGTTTTGTGGGCATCGGCAATTCTTAGCAGGTACACCATATCCAGGGGTGGAATGCCGCTGGTAACTATAATAATTTGGCGGATATTGGCTGCGATCGCTTCTAGTGCCGCATCCAATGCCAGATAAGGTGGCTTGAAGATTATGGTAGTATCAATGGAGCCAGTGGTCGGCAGTGCTTGTTCTACCAAGTCGAACACGGGGATATCATGTACCGTCTGTCCCCCCTGTCCGGGACTTACTCCTGCAACGACGTTGGTGCCATAGGCTTTCATCCTAGCGACGTGGATAGAAGCAAGTGGTTCGGTGATGCCTTGGATTAAGACTTTGCTGTCTGGCTTTAAATTCATTACAGAATGCCTTTTGATTACTCTTATTCAGATTTGGGCTTATTGATAAATTTAATTAACTCTCGGATGCTTTCTGCTTGAATTTTGGCTGTTTCCTCTTGTCCTGATTTGATAGCTGGAATTTCCTCACGCAACAAAGTAACTAGGGAGTTGACCGCACCCACCAAGGCATCGACATTGTTGTTGGTTTGTTCCACTTCCTCAGCAATGCGATCGACCTTTTCACCAAGCTTATCAAGCATTTCATCCGTCCATCTTTCAACAGCCATTTTATCACCTCTTTTCTTTTGATTATCCCTTTTCGATCGTCATTTTTCGCTACAGTCCAAACTTCCTCCCCGACCGTCGGTTAAACGCCCCGCAGGATAGCTTTAATACCAGTTTCGCTCATGCGATCGCATTTTCTCTGACCCGTCTGGGTGCGATCGCATAACTTAGCCCTGCTGCGATCGTTTCTGTCCATTCTACCTAATGTCATGGCTCCCTGACAATTTTATCTGCGTACAATATTTTCAGTAAATATACTAAATTGATAGAAGGCAATGATATTTATACTTAAATTTTGCATAATATATATAAATATTGCATAAATTAAGAGTAAAGTTTCTGCTATTTCGCGTGTAATTGCTGTTGACTAAGCGAAGATTTTATACGCTTTTTTGCGAATAGCTACCAATTTTCTCGTAAAGACGATGTTAGTTAAACTTTCGTTCCGTGTTTGTATCAGCTTTTTGAGCGGTTTTTCCTTATATACTGATAGACAAATCAAATAGAAAGTTTTCTTTAGGTAAGCCAAGTTAGCACATAACCGGGCTATTCAATGTTTTTAGGTATGTCTAGGTCTTGGCAGGCTTGATGTAAGGATTTGTAACAATTTCAAATCTTCCGCATAAAATTCACCAAGTCAGCCTGAGAGATAGATAGAGGCGAATAGATTCCAAGAATATCAGGGCCGATCGCATTCAGGAGTGCATCAACATGAAACAGGTTTTTTGTCAAGTTCGATCGCGCTGGCAGAGGGTATTTTGTAGAGACAAACCTTTGCGATCGCACCACCACAGAATTCGGGCCACCTTTGAGCCAGTTAATTGTAAACAAATGTAAATAATCTCGTTCTTCCGCATAAAACCGCAGGCGTTTCACAGAGAGATAGATAGAGGGTCATAGATTCTCACAAAGTTAGTTCGAGAAAAGGAGTGCATCATTATGGATTGGGTTTTTTAGGAAAATGCGATCGCGTAGCGTGCTGGAAAGCGATCGCACCGTTGGAGATCCCCCTAAATCCCCCTTAAAAAGGGGGACTTTGAAGAACACAGAGTTCCTCTTCTCCAGTTCCCGGTTCCCACCTTAAAAAGAGGGCTAGTTCTCCGGTTCCCCCCTTATTAAGGGGGGTTAGGGGGGATCTCATCTATCGCAAACAGCGCTGAAACTTTTGCACCCTGAGACTTTGGCAACCTTATTGCCTGGGTATTTTGCGTGCTTGAAATCTGACAAAAACACCAACATTGTCTGATGTAGGGGCGGGTTTAGCAGACAATCCTTGATTCCAACAGACAACACTGAAACAAAACCCGCCCTCACCATGCAATACCAAAACAACCAAACTTACAACATCAAATATTGAAGGAAAAAACCATGTTTACATCCAATTCTACTAATCAAGTAACCGATCCATTAGTTCAAGATGCACTTCAGAATGCTTACAGCACATTAAATAGCTTTGCTGGTAGTGAAGATTTTCTCAGCAAAATTCAAACTGCTTTTGGTGAAAGTTTTGATGTTACTAAGCTAGAAAATTTACGTCAGCAGTGGCTTAGTGGCAGCTTTGAATCGCTTCCGGGAATTGAAATTCGCACTGGTGCAGAGTTACAAGGGGCAAATGCTGCTTATGCGGGGTCAACTAATACAATTTATGTTTCTCAAGATTTCTTGAGTAAGTATGCGAGTAATGCTCAAGCTATTAGTGCGGTTTTAATTGAGGAAATTGGGCATTATGTAGATTGGGAAATTAATACTGCTGATACTCCGGGGGATGAAGGGGAGTTGTTTTCTGCAATTGCTCAAGGTGTGAGCCTAACTGAATCACAAACTCAGAGAATTAAGCAAGAAGATGATTCAAATGTTCTTAACTTTGGAACACCTAATAATACTTTTGTTTCGGTAGAGCAATCAAGAAATTACTCAAATGGTTACACATGGGATGCTGATTTGGTTTTAGAAAAAATTATTAAAGAGCGTGGTGAAAGCCGAGGACTTTTTATTAATGGTATTTGGACAGATAATGATGGATTTAAAAACCAATTTGAATCAGTCGAATCAAAATTTGGCCTGAGCTTTATTAATTCAATGCCTAGCTCGTTTGATAGTTTTAGTGGTATTCATAATCCTTCAAAAGGTTCAGGTTATCCAGGAAATATTGCAAATGAAGCGAAAAATTTAGGTGCAGAGATTGCTGATAAAATATTCAAACCAGCTGTTGAAGCCTACCGTGAATACTGGGCTAATAAGTTTCCAGACGCTCCGCTTGGTGCAAAAACGCCTGACGGAATATTCGCAGATGAGTTTGCCTTCCTAAATGGAGAAACGAAAAATTATTTAGGATTTTATACAGCAAAAGGAATAGTTGATTTAAGTTTAATAGATGATTTAGTAGGTTTAATTCCAGGTTCAATAGGCGATATAGCAGGAGGTTCAGGTTATCTCGCTGGTCTTTCACATCCATTATTACCACGGGAATCCCTGGCAGATTTCGTAACTAAATTCTTCGATTTACAGAAAGTCGATTTCGGCAACGATCCCTCAACCGATCTATTGGAATCAGCTAGTCAATATTTATTAAAGAGCTTTTCTCCAGCAAGCAAGTTAGTCAATGATATTCCAGTAGAAGGTTTATCAGGTTCTTGGACAGATACCTCTTTGGATTGGTTAAAAAATGAAAATAATTCTATTATAGTTGTTGCTCATTCTCAAGGAAACTTTTTTATTGAAGATGGGTTTCTTGAAAAACAACTTGAGTTCAGCGGAATAAATCCATCCCGTATAAAAATTCTTGCTCTTGGTTCCCCAACTGACTACACAAATTTAAATGGAATATATCAACTTGAATCATTTGTAAATGAGGCTACAAGGCTATTTATTATAGACACTGACGACCCTGTAACAAGATTACAGTATCCATCTTCTAACCCCGATCGGGATAGATTCCTTCATCTTCTTGAAGTGATACCAAATTGGACAAATTTTGCAGGCTATGGCTGGGATGTTTATAGTGAACACGATCTCAATAAATACTTAAATCGTGACGATGTTCAAAAGCAGTTTGAGTCCTTTTTCTTTGATCTGCATCCTAGCGGTTACTACTTCCCACGTGGTAAAACTTTCGGTTCAGATACCAATAGTAACGGAGAATATGTTGCTGGAATGGGAACTGATAAAGGCGATTGGATAGAGGGATCTGATAATTCAGACGATATATTAAATGGTAAAGAAGGTAATGATGTCTTACGAGCAAAAGCAGGCAATGATATTTTAATCAGCGGTAGCGGTTGGGACTTTTTAGATGGTGGCACTGGATTCGATACGGCTGATTACAGTGATTGGGATTCTCCAATCCAAGTGCATCAAAAATATCTTCCTGATGCTGGCTCAGATATATATCAAGTTATTGACAATATTCCTTACGGAGTTGAAGACATTCTCGTTGAGATTGAACAGATAAAAGGCACAAAGTACCATGACGAAATGTATGGAGGTAAAGAAAGAGACATCTTTTATGGTCAAGGCGGGGATGATGAACTTTGGGGAGAGGGATACTCTGGAAGTTTTGGCGATCCTGGACAAATGCAAGACACTGACGAAGTGCCTGGAGGCCCTGATGAGTTTCATGGAGGCCCAGGAAATGACATTCTCAGAGGTCAAGGTGGTAATGACGACCTTTATGGAGATGGCGACAATGATATCCTCTTTGGGGGTTCTGGCCAAGATTTGCTCAGAGGTGGCAGTGGTGACGACTGGATCGAAGGGGGTAGCGACAGAGACTTAATTTTTGGGGGACAAGATCGGGACACTATTGATGGAGGGCTAGAAAAAGACATTATTTATGCCGAGGAAGGGAACGATCACATTCACGGTGGTGAAGAAGACGACATTATTTGGTGTGGCGAAGGTGATGATTGGTGTTCTGGGGATAGCGGTTATGGCCATGATACCGTTTATGGTGAACAAGGTAACGATGAACTGTACGGACAAGGTGGAAATGACCTGATTAGCGGTGGCGATGACAACGATCGCATAGATGGTGGCAGCGATAACGATCAACTATACGGCGATAGTGGTGATGACCAATTAGAAGGCAATCTAGGAGAAGACAGCATCTACGGTGGCGATGATCAAGATTTCCTTAGTGGCGGTGATGATAACGACCTCCTCAAAGGTGAAACAGGAAACGATACCCTCAACGGTGACGCTGGTAACGACCAACTAGAAGGCAACCAGGGAGAAGACTTTCTTAACGGCGGTATCGGCAACGATGAACTATCTGGTGGTGATGGTGTCGATGTCTTACACGGTAACGAAGGTCAAGATATCCTCAATGGTGATGCAGGCAACGACCAACTCTTTGGCGACGTTGGCAACGATACTCTCAACGGTGGCACTGACCAAGACAAACTATCAGGTGGCGATGATAACGACCTATTAAACGGCAACGAAGGTCAAGACACGCTTAACGGTGATGCCGGAAACGACCTCCTCAACGGAAACGAAGGCAACGACCTCCTCAACGGAAACGAAGGCAACGACCTCCTCAATGGCAACGACGGACAAGACACCCTCAAAGGCGAAATAGGAAACGACCAACTCAACGGCGACGCAGGCAACGACATCCTCTACGGCAACGAAGGACAAGATACCCTCAGTGGTGGCACCGAAAACGACCAACTCTTTGGCAACGAAGATGCCGATATATTGAAAGGCGATGCCGGACTCGACACACTCAACGGAGGAATAGGCAACGATACCCTCAACGGTGGCGAAGATGCCGATATCCTCAAAGGCGAACAAGACAACGACCTTCTCAACGGCGATGCAGGCAACGACTCCCTCTACGGTGCCGATGGTAACGACATCCTCAATGGCGGTTTAGACCACGACTTACTCAAAGGCGAAAACGGAAACGACCAACTCAACGGCGACGCAGGCAACGACTTACTCTACGGCGAACTAGGACAAGATACCCTCAGCGGCGGTACAGACAACGACCAATTATTTGGTGATGAAGGCGCAGATATCTTAAAAGGAGACGCAGGTGCCGATACTCTTTACGGTGGCACAGAAAACGATACCCTTTCCGGTGGCGATGATGCCGATAACCTGTTTGGCGAAACAGGCGAAGACCTCCTACACGGAGATGCAGGCAACGACACCCTCAGCGGTGGCGACGGACAAGACCTCCTCTACGGCGATGGCGACAACGACTTTTTAACAGGTAACACCGGAAAAGACACCCTCAACGGAGGCGACGGCAACGACCAACTCCAAGGTAACGAAGACGATGACCTGCTACATGGAGATGCAGGCAACGACACCCTCAACGGTAACGACGGACAAGACCTCCTCTACGGCGATGGCGACAACGACTTTTTAACAGGTAACACCGGAAAAGACACCCTCTACGGAGGCAACGGCAACGACAAACTAGAAGGTAACGAAGACGATGACCTGCTACACGGAGATGCAGGCAACGACACCCTCAACGGTAACGACGGTCAAGACCTCCTCTACGGCGATGACGGCAACGACCTCATGGCAGGCGATACCGGAAAAGACACCCTTTATGGAGGCAACGGCGACGACCAAATGAGTGGCGGCGATGACATCGACCTCCTCTACGGCGAAGCAGGCAAAGACAAAATTAACGGCGATGCAGGCGACGACAGCTTATTTGGTGGCGATGGAGACGACGAACTCAACGGCAATGACGGCGACGACTTCCTAGTAGGTGGCCCCGGTGCAGATGACATTGATGGAGGTGCAGGCAACGATACCATCTCCTACTTTGACTCCAAAGAACCTATATATATGCACCTGCAACCCGGTCGCGGAGTGGGTGGCGATGCGGAAGGCGATCGCATTCGCAACGTGGAAAACGTCGAAGGTTCCGAATACGACGACACCATCATCGGCGACAACGGCCCCAACGTCCTCAGCGGTTTAGGCGGCAACGACATCCTCGATGGCCGAGTTGGTTCTGATACCTTAATAGGTGGTGCAGGCAATGACTCCCTCGACGGACGGGAAGACAACGACCTCCTACTTGGTGGCGACGGAAACGACTACCTCGACGGACGCGAAGGCGAAGACACCCTCGACGGTGGTGCAGGAAATGACATCCTCGACGGCGGCAAGTCCGGTAACGACTGGATGGCAGGTGGCGAAGGACACGACCTCATCTCAGGTTACTCCGGTGACGACACCCTCAACGGCGATGCAGGAAACGACACCATCGATGGCAGTTCCGGCGAAGATAACATTGATGGCGGTACAGGCAACGACCTCATCACCGCAGGTTCCCACAACGATATCGTCAAAGGTGGCGACGGCAACGACACCATTGATGCACATACAGGAGACGACACGGTATATGGTGGTGCAGGTGACGACCTCATCCACGCAGGTTCCAACAATGATTTAATCGATGGTGGTGCAGGTCAAGATACCATCTACGCCGATGCTGGAAACAACACCCTATTTGGCGGACTCGGTGACGACTTCATCTACGGTGCCAAAGGACAAGATACCTACATCCTCGCCTCGAAATTCGGTGTCGAAACTATCTTCAACTTCGCCAAAAATGAAGACATCCTGGGATTAGCAGGTGGTTTAACTTTCGATAAAATCACCTTCTCCGGTGGTACTGGCGCAAATGCCAAAGACACTCTCATCAACGTTAAAGATGGCGACGAATTGCTAGCTATCCTCAAAGATGTTCAATTCAAATCAATCAATGCTTCCGATTTCCTCTCCATCCCCTTCGATATCCCGCCAATAGCAGAAACCTTACCCGGTGAACAAGATACACTTCCCGGTGAACAAGACACCACTCCTGGTGAACAAGATACACTTCCCGGCGGACAAGACACCCTTCCTGGTAACCTAAATCCCACTCCTGGTAGTCAAGACACACTTCCTGGTAACCTAAATCCCACTCCTGGTAACCAAGACACACTTCCTGGTAACCTAAATCCCACTCCTGGTAACCAAGACACACTTCCTGGTAGCCTAAATCCCACTCCTGGTAACCAAGACACCATTCCTGGTAACCTAAATCCCACTCCTGGTAACCAAGACACCATTCCTGGTAGTCAAAATCCCACTCCTGGTAACCAAGACACACTTCCTGGTAGTCAAAATCCCACTCCTGGTAACCAAGACACCATTCCTGGTAGCCAAAATCCCACTCCTGGTAACCAAGACACCATTCTTGGTAGCCAAAATCCCACTCCTGGTAACCAAGACACCATTCCTGGTAACCAAGGCACCATCCCTGCTAGCAGCGAAGACACTCTCCCCAACGACAGCGGTAGCAACGACTTCCTAATTGGCGATGCTAACCCCAACACCCTCAAAGGCGGACGCGGCAACGATACCATCTTCGGAATGGACAATGACGACGAACTCTATGGCAACCAAGACGACGACGTAATCAACGGCAACCGAGGTAACGATCGCGTTTACGGCGGTCAAGGCAACGACTTAGTACGCGGCGGTAAAGAAGATGACCTAGTATCTGGCGATGTGGGGGATGATACTCTCTTTGGCGACAACGGCAATGACACTATTTTTGGCGGTCAGGGGAACGATATCATCAATGGCAACCAAAATAGCGATCGCATCTACGGTGGCGAAGGCAACGATCTCGTCCGAGGCGGTCAAAACGATGACCTAGTAGTTGGCGACGCCGGAGACGATATCCTCTACGGAGACAACGGTAACGACACCTTACTTGGTGGCATTGGCAACGATACCCTCACTGGTGGTACTGGTAATAATTTACTCACAGGCGATGCAGGCAACGATATCTTCCTACTCAGCCCAAGTGGTGGATTTGATACCATCACCGACTTCACCCCCGGACAAGACCTACTAGGATTGAGCGGTATCGCTTTTGACCAACTTACCATTACTCAAGGTACTGGCAGTCAAGCACAAGATACCCTCATCCGCATTGCTTCCAGTGGTGAACTGTTAGCCTCTCTCACGGGTTTGTCAGCTAATGCGATCGGACCGGATATCTTCACGAACCTGCAATAACTCAAATGGCTAGTTATTAAGATTAGGGCTATTATTTGGTACGTTGTTGCGCTTTAGCGCTCTTATTATAACCTGGATAAGAGCGCTGAAGCGCAACAACATACCTTGATTTTTTTACCCCAAATTTTCTTTTACCCAATTCCTAAAAGCTCTAATAGTTCCGCTTCTACCCACAGTTAGATTTTTTTGTACATATTCGTTAATCAATTCTATAATAGGAATACCGGGAAAATTTGGACTGCGATCGGCAACTACATAATGAGCTTCTTGCAACAAGTTAATTTCCAATCCGCGTCTCGTATATCGCCACAATTCAGGCACGCCTAAACGTCGATAGTTATCAAACTTACTTCGAGAAGTTATATCAATTTCAATTGCTAAATCTGGCGGCAGATCGACAGTCAAGTCCAAACTATTCTTACCGATAACAGCCGCATAATTTTGTATATAAAAACAAGTATCTGGTTCTACTGCCTGCGTCATGCGATCGCTCTTAAAAGTTGTCGAACCCAAAACTTCAAAATCGATGGACATTCCATCTAACAAAATTCTTACCAATTCGCCAATAATTTCTTTATCTTTTTCATGTTCTGGTAGAGGCACCATAATTTCTAACCATCCATCACTATAGGAAAGTCTAGCAGCACGACCTTCTCCCAATTCCTCTAAAATAGTTTCAAATTGTTGCCAGCTAATATCTTTCAGCAACAATTGTTGCCCTGGTTGCACGATAATTTGTTCGAGAACTAATTCCATTATTTTCTCCTAACCGCTCAAACTTTACCTACTCAAACCTACTCAAAGGCTTAAAGTCCAGTCATTCGTAGTGGGTCAAGCACCACAGGGTTAAACGGCAAACCCTTTATTCCTTGGTCTAATACATCAGGAATTACTTTTCTAGTAATATTAAATGACCCATTCACATCGGCATTTAATAACCTATCATTCGCTGTCTTATACAATCCTCTAGCTATTCTATGTCCCTGAAATTCAGGTTTTTTCTCCCCATATTTAGGTACATCATCCCCATCTACAGCACTGGCAACAGATGTATAAGATTCTTCTGTAATGACTACTTTTATTCCTTTCAATTGGGCTTTATACGTCAACATTTCTATTAACCTATAATGTGGAATGTTCACAAATTGTTGATTATTCCTTTTACCTAAGTTAATTGATTGTTTCCAGGTAGGATTATGCCCAATTACTAGGATTCCTATTTGATGCTGTCTACACCAATCTATGACTCTTCTGCTGGCTGTATGTAGATAGTTCTCTACTCTACAGTTACGTTTATGAGTGAGATTTTTTAATCTTTGAGATTGGGTTTGATTATGCTTGAGTTTTAGCTGGGATTGTAAACAGGAACGTTGTTTATTGTAAAAGGTGTTAATCGCTTTTAGTGGTCTGCCTTTAATCAATAGAGGTCTGACGCCTGTTTGATTGGTAGTTACAGCCATTAAGTTATTAACTCCTAAGTCTATACCTGCTATTTGTTGATGATTGGTTGTCTCCTCGGCTTTTTCATAAACTATTTCGATTACATAACAACTACTTTTCGGCACTATCCTCGCCTCTATTATTTCCTTTGGTGATGTGGGAATTTGGATTTCACTCATGGAGAACTGACAACTTCCTTTTTTTAAGGCTTTTTTCGAGATTGATTCGTGAGAATATGGGAGAATATTGCGCCCTTTTGTTTTATGTTTATATCTTGGTATTTTTGGTTGACCTAAGAATTTTTCGGGATTTTGTTTCCAGGCTTTTACAGCTTGAAAATAACTTGTCCATGCTGAATCTAATCGGCGGATGATTTGCTTACTAACTTTTGTTGGTAAGGCTTTGTAGTCCTGAGTTTGTGATAGAAGGTGGTAAAGTTGATTAAAGTTTAATTTCTGGTGGTGTTGAAAGAAGTGTTGACGATAATGATAATTAGCTAGGTTAAACAAATTTTTCGACAAAAAAGCCTTGTGGTCAATTTCTGACCAGAGGGGATGGTTTTTTGTAATGATATGACGTTCAACTAGCTTCATGTTTTGATTATATAGCAACCGCCAGGGCGGTTAAGACATCCTCAAACGCTAGAACCAATTGACAGCAAGCATTTGAGTTTTAACTTTTGCTATAACCGCCTTGGCGACTGCTATACTGCCCTTCTGGCAGCGCTGAAAACCCCAGCGCCCAAAAATTACTCATTATTGGCATTTAGCTATAAAAATGAGTAATATTGAGCAGAATTAGCTAGATTTTCTGGAACTGCATTTACCCCCTAACCCCTAATCCCTAACCCCTAACCCCTACATCAAGAACGCTTACCAGAAGGTTTCGTCAAAGCTACTGCTTGCGATACTGCCTCATCCAAATTATCAACCACAGACACTCCCAACTCTGCTAGAAGCAGTTTTGCAGCCTCAACCTCACCACCAGTCAAACGCACGACAAAATGAGGGTAGTGGCCGTTACCACTGGTGCTTTTGCGGCGCACTCGCCCGGTAGTTGACGGCGAAACTAGCGCCTCGCCATAGTTTCGCTGTATAAAGTTGCTAATAACGCCAGCAATTTCGTCGCCGGAAGTTACGCCGCCCAAGATATTCACTACCAAGACTTTGATACTATTTTCGTGTGCGATCGTTTCCAGTCCTCGTTCCAAGCGATCGCAAAGCGTGTCTGTAGCATTGCTGGGAACCTCTTCCCCCACATTCAGACAGCTACCGGGCTTTCCTCCCGCTTGGTACAGTGAATCCAAAATAGCCATTGCCAAACCAGTCCCATTGCACACAATGCCGATATTGCCGTCCAATGCCCACAAATTGCCGTTGAGGGATAAAGCTGGGTTTTCTTCAGTGGTGTGGCAGGAATGAGGTTTACCCCGCTGTACTTTTGCCGCTAGTACAGCCAAATCAGGATGGCGTTCCAAAGCACAGTCGTTGACGGTCACCTTACCATCGAGAGCCATGACTTCGCCATTGAGATTAACTCCAAGGGGATTGATTTCCACCAAATCCAAGTCTTTTTGGACAAATAGCTTGTACATAGCTTCAACGATCGCACTTACCGACTGAATCTGATTGCCCTGCAATCCCATTTTCAGCGCTAACCGTCGTGCATAGAATGGAGAAAATTCCTGCTCTACTACTACCTGCTGCATTTGCTCCATTACCGCCTCCACATCGATGCCTCCCTGTGGAGAACCCAAAAGCACAGGGCGACGAAGGGTGTAATCTAGAGCCACTGCCAGATAAAACTCTTTCTCGGCGTCGTATCTCGCCTCTGCCAGCAGCACCTCTGGAAACTGACCCATAATGGGTAGGTGGAAGATTGTTTGAGCAGCTGCGATCGCATCGATCGTATTTTCCACAAACTTAATCCCACCAGCTCTCCCCCGTCCCCCTGTAGGCACCTGCGACTTCAGCACTACCGGATAGGGAATCTTCAGCGCCTTTATATCTCTGGGACTGTCAATTCTTTGAGAAGGCAAAACCGGAATACCGATTTCGCGAAATAATTCCTTTGCCTGATACTCTAATAAGTCCATATCAAAATGAATAATTAAAAACCAAAGAGGAAAGAAAGCTGCTTCATTTTTACTTTAGCATTTCTATTTTTTAATAGAAATCGCATTTTAAAGATAAACGAGTTAATTCCCTCTTTCCTCTTCAACTTTTATTCTTTATTTTTTAATTGCTCCTGCCAGTCTTTAGCGACCAGATCGATCCCGTAGAACTTTTGCCAGAAGCGGTCTACAGCCCAAGTCGGCAAGACTTTTGTCATTAAAAACAGCAAGATATCGCCACCTGTGGCCGCAATATAGCGCGGACGGGGACGGGGGTCTGTAAGCGATCGCAAAATCACCTCCGCCACCCGTTCCGAAGTCCAAGCTTGACTGCTCGTTTGTTTCTCCAAGCCTTTTAACTTCTCAAAAGCAGCCCGGTAGGGAGTCTTTTCAGGCTCACTAACTGTCTGCTCAACCGCTTGGCCAGCCACATCAAAAAAATCCGTACTCACCGGCCCCGGTTCGATCACGCTGACCTTAATATTAAACGGCTCTAGCTCCATGCGTAGAGCGTCGCTAAGCCCTTCCAAAGCAAATTTAGAGGAACTGTACATACCCCCAAAAGGAAACGCCAGTTTTCCTCCCAAAGAACTAACATTGATAATTCTGCCCCCGCCAGACTCGCGCATCACCGGAATTAAAGCTCGAATCAAAGCCAGTGGCCCCAGTAAATTCACCTCTAACTGCCGCAGAGCCGCTTGGGCCGAAATGTATTCCATTGGCCCCATTTGACCGTAGCCAGCATTATTCACCAACGCATTGACCCCACCGAACCGCAGGATAGCAGCTCTAGCCAAAGCTTCAACTTCCTCGACTTGCGACATATCGGTGGGGACAACTAAAACTTCTGCCCCTGCTTTGCTACAGTATGTGGCAGTTGTTTCCAGCTTGGTCTGGTTACGAGCAGCCAGCACTAATCGGATTCCCGGAAACTGTTTGGCTAAAACTTGTGCCAGAGCAGCGCCAATCCCAGCGGAAGCGCCAGTAATTACAACAACTTGTTCAGACAGTGGAATGTTTGGAGACATCACAATAGAGAATTGCCCAGAACGCGAATGGGAACGACGCCCTATTTTCTAATGTAAGCGCATAGTAAGGTAATAAACAGGTTCGATCGCAGAAAAAGGGCTCTTCCGTGCTTACTATGCTATTTGGGCAGAGGGGCAGAGGGGCAGAGGAGCAGAGGGGAAAAAAAATAAAAATGTTCTTAATTGAACAAAAGCATAGCAACTCCGAAAGAGCCAAAAAATGTAACTCCAATTGGAATTACCAAGAAATCATCTATCCTAAGTCGTAATTTCAAAGTCCAATCAAATCCAGAATTGAAAGGTGGTGCTAGATGGAAACAGCAGTCCAGAAGGATGATTTACAAGCACTGGGGCAACTTTTGCAGGAGCTACTAAACTCAGAGTTAGCGACCAAAACTCCCATTCAGGTCAAATGTACTTTCCAGAACGACATTTTGGTGATTTTGGCTCAAGAGGCGAATCCCCTTGTTGACCAAGCACAGCCAATCTTCAAGGTACTACAAGAAACCATTGAAGGGTTGCATCTATCATTTCCCAGTTCGGTCTGGGAACGAACTCAACAGGTACGCCTTTTCTTGAGAGCGACAGGACAAAGGCAACCCTTTGCTGTCCACGAGTTTAAGCTTGAAAAATCGGCTGACTCTGATGAGTCCTCTTTGTCGGACTCAGAGGCTGCTTTTATCCTGGGTAATTCAGATGAGAATACGTTCAAATGGCAAGAGCAATCAGATGATATTTGGGAATCTGTACTAGAAGAGGAGTCGAATTTGGATGAAGCAACAGAAGACGCCGATACCAAGGCAGTAGCTGAATCGACCTTAAACTCGAATTTAATTGCGGATTTGCCTCTAGAGGAGCCGAAGACCGATTTAGAGCCAGATCCCGATCCTATTCCCCAAGAGCATATACCAGGGGTAAAAGTCGATCGCAAAAAGCCCCAATTTAAAGTCCCTCAGTCAGTATGGAAAATTGGCGCTGGAGTGGTAATAGTGGGTGCTTTGGGTGGTATTTACGCTTTTAGTCGCCCTTGCGTGGTGGGGGGGTGTCCGGCGATTCAAACTGCTAAGCAGCTGAGTCAGGATTCAGCACAAACCCTGAGAAATGCAAAAAACGATCGAGATGTCAATCAGGGAAAAGAAAAATTAACTAAAGCGATCCAACAGTTGGAAAGCATCCCCTTTTGGTCTAAATATCACTCTTCATCTCAGCTACAGTTGCAAATTTACAAGGGCGCTGTTTCTAAGGTAGACTCGCTTTTAAACGCTGTGGACAAGGCTAAAGTTGCAGCTGAAAAAAGCCAAAATCCTCCCCATCCAGTACAGGAGTGGCAAGAAATACAGACACTGTGGAATCAGGCTCTAGCTTCTCTTAAAAAAGTTCCCCAAAATAGCCCAGTTTATCCCATAACCCAAGCCAAATTAAAAACTTATCAAGCTAATTTAGCAGCAATTAATAACCGAGTCAAGCAAGAGCAGCAGGCTGAAACAAGACTGGCAGCAGGCAAAGAAACCGCACGGTTGGCCCAAATGCGTCAAAGCGTAGCCAAGACTTTGAATCACTGGCAACAAGTTGAGTCAACTTGGCAAGCTGCAATGAATTCTCTCTCTTCAATTCCGAAAACCACAATGGCTTACGAGGAGGCACAGCAGTTGCTTTCTAGCTACCAGCCTAACTTTGCAACGGTGCGCGATCGCAAAAATCAGGAGGAGATTTCTGATAAGATTTACAAACAGGCAATCTCCATTGCTACTCTTGCCAAAAACCTCGAACAACAAAACCAATTGACGCAAGCTGTAGCCACTTGGCGCAGAGCATCAACCTACGCCAAGCAAGTACTCCCTGGCACTTATTACTACGATCTATCCCAGCCACTTAGCGACAACTATACAAACTCTTTAAGGCAAGCCCAAACAAAACTCCAAACCACTTTAATTGTCCAAAAAGCAAGTACGGATCTTAATAGAATCTGTGCTGGCGTACCCAAGATTTGCGATGCCACTGTTAATCTTCAAGTAATCAAAGTATATCTAACTCCCGCTTACGTAACCAGTGTGAGACGGACTGCTATGACTGCTGGATTGCACGGGGACGCCAATACCATTGCAGGCGTAGACGATCATTTGAAAACGTTACAAGCAGCGCTAGAAGCAATTAGCGAAAACGCGGGTATAACTCTGGAAATTTACGATCACAATCGTTCGTTGATTGGGAGATATATTCCCAAGCAAATTGCTAATAGGTAATAGGGAGATGGAGTGGGAGAGTGGGAGAGAGAATCACCAATCACCAATCACAACTGACCACTGACCATTGACAACTGACAACTGACCACTGACCACTGACCATTGACAACTGACCACTGACCACTGACAATTAAATTTTTAGTTGTGCGTCTGAGTTGAAAACTTGTTGACAAATTCCCTGAGTGACTAACACAGTGGTAATCAAAGTTGCCAAAGCCTGCACGAACAGAATTAACATCTGGTAGAATGCCGCAACGAAGGGACTTGCACCACCCAATATCTGACCTGTGAAAGTCCCTGGCAATGTAACGACACCTACGACCATCATCGTGTTTAAATTGGGAATCATTGCGGCTTTAATCGCTTCTTTGCGATAGTTGGCTACTGCTTGTTGAGGCGTAGCGCCTAAGCTGAGGTGAGTTTCAATGTCTAGGCGTGCTATGTTCAGAGTACTGGTGAGACGTTCACCCGCGATCGCAGCACCGTTCATAGCATTACCCAGAATTATCCCAGCAAACGGAATCAGATACTGCGGCTCATACCAAGTCTGCGGTTTGATCACCAAAATACTGATATAGGCTAGCGTCAGGGCAGTACTCAGCAAAAGCGAGCCTCCCACGACTGGCAACATCTGGGGTATTTTATTGCCAATCCGGCTTTTGGCTACCCTCGTCGCAATTATCAGCATTACCGCCAAGACAGCCACAACCAGTGCAGGATTTGGCCGAGCGAAAACCACCTCTAGAACAAATCCGACACCGAAAAGCTGTAAGATGGTTCTACCGGCGGCGATCGCTAGAGGCCATTCCAAACCCAGCTTTTCTGTGGCAGATAAACCGATCGCAACTGCAATCAAACCCAATGCCCAGATAAAGTTTGTCGGATCGAGATTAGTTAAATCCACTGCTGTTGGGGTATTAGCTGCGATCGCAATATCGAGGAACACAAATTTATTTCACAGTAGTAAACAGTCAACTGGTTGACAAGATCCTTTTCTGACCTAAGATAATCTACCATAATCGTTGAAAAATATACATCGGAACAAGCCATTCACCTCGACTGCGCGACTGCGGGGCTGACGGGCCATCCGGTACTTCTAACGATTAAAACTAAAAACTTGTGGTAAGCGAGTGAATAACATTCCCCCTGTTGACTTGGCGCGGCAGTACAAAAGCCTTGAGAAAGAAATAAATGCAGCTGTATCAGACGTACTGGCTTCTGGCCGATACATCGGCGGTTCCCCAGTGGATAGTTTTGAGCAACAGTTTGCAAAGTATGTGGGCGTTTCAGAATGCTCGGCGTGCAATTCTGGCAGCGATGCACTCTACCTGGCATTGCGGGCTTTGGGGATTGGACATGGCGATGAGGTGATTACGACGCCCTTTACCTTTATAGCCACAGCCGAGGCAATCAGTGCTGTCGGCGCGACGCCGGTGTTTGTTGATATTGAGGCCCAAACTTTCAATCTAAATGTCGATCGCCTAGAAGCTGCGATTACAAACAAGACTAAGGCAATTTTGCCAGTGCATTTGTTTGGACAACCAGTCGATATGACACGGTTGATGAATTTAGCTGAATCTCGCGGTTTGGCAGTAATAGAGGACTGCGCCCAAGCTATAGGGGCAGTATGGGCTGGACGCAAAGTAGGTAGTATTGGCCATATCGGTTGCTTTAGTTTCTTCCCGACTAAGAATCTAGGGGCTTGTGGCGATGGCGGTGCGGTAACCACCAACGATCGCAACCTAGCGGCTAAAATACGGATGCTCCGAGAGCATGGCAGTAGCAGTCGCTACCACCACGAAGCGATCGGCATCAACAGCCGCCTAGATACTCTCCAAGCTGCCATTCTCCAAGTTAAATTGCGGTATCTCGATATCTGGAATACTCAACGCTGTGAAATTGCGGCGCGTTATCACCAGCTGCTAGAGCCAATTTCAGGAATTTCTTTACCCCAAGCTTTAGCTGGAGGTGAAAGTGTCTGGAATCAATACACGATTCGGGTAATAGCTAGAGAAACAGCAGATTCCACAGCTACCTCTTTAACTCAAAACTCCTTTCGGGATTTGATACGCAACCAGATGCAGAAGCAGGGTGTTAGTTCAATGGTTTACTATCCTTTGCCACTCCATCTTCAGCCTGTCTACGAGAGTTTAGGCTACCAAAGAGGTCAATTGCCAGTAGCAGAGCAGGCTTGTGCTGAGGTACTGTCCCTGCCAATTTTCCCAGAATTATCTCCAGCGCAGCAAGAACAGGTGGTTTATGGTTTGAAAGATTGCTTGGCTGAAATATTGCTCAATGCTACCGCCCAAGTGGTCAGGTGATACCGAGTCCGCAACAATTACCCCCTGATTCTCTCACTCTTCTTCTTGGCGTTTTGGCGGTTCGTGAAAAAGAGGGTAGTTAACGCGGATTTGGGATGAGCAATTTATAGGGTGGGTATTGCCCATCTTAATGATTTTTATCTGCTGTTATTTTTTCCTTGATTTGTACAAAAAAGGGCTGATTTCAGCCCTTTTTTTGTTATGCCTACAGGTATATCTTGAAAAAAGTCTTCTCTTTGCCGAATCCTAGACCGAAACGCGATCGCGTTTGACTGTAGCCAAGGCTTCCACCAGGCTGCGAACAGCCGCTACCATAGCTATTTCGCTATTTAACTGGTTGACAGCTGAGCCAACACCGACACCAGCAGCACCAGCAGCAATAGCTAGCGCAGCTGTGACGTTGGATATGCCAGAAGCGCACAATACTGGGACTGAGACTACACGGGAAATTTCAAATGCTGCTGCAAGAGTGGGTGCGGCTTTTTCGATCGTTCCCAAGGTTCCGGGGTGAGTTGGGGTGGCACAGAAGCCACCTTCCGTCTGTATAATATCCGCACCGGCTTCTACCAAGGCTTCTGCCAATTGCACTTGCTCGGATAGTTCCAGAATATGAGGAACAGTCACCGATAAAGTAATTTCGGGCAGAAGCGATCGCGTAATCCGTGTAATATCTAGCACCTCAGCCGCTTCAAATCGACGCCCAAGCGCGTAGAAACTATCGAAGTTACCAATTTCAATCAGATCTGCACCAGCAGCCACAGCTGAGACAAACTTTTCGGGTTCCACAGCCGATACACAAATTGGCATATTTGTCAACTGGCGGCACATCGTCACCAAATCGCGATCGGCAGCAATGTCAACAAATGTTGCACCACCAAGGTCTGCCGCTTTCACAGTCGCGGCTACTCGCGTGCGATCGAAATTATTCAAACCACTGATAATTTTGAGAGCGCGGCCTTGGTCAAAAGCACGCTGTAGTATAGGATGAATCTTCATGCTGTAATTCCCACTCAAAAAATGTATGGATTATTTTTGCACTCACTGTGGCTAGAAGCTAGAGGCTGTATTCGCGAAAGCCCCCAAATTTTACTCCCTTTAAAACTTGGAAGTGTCGCCGGATGCAGTATTTAACCCCATTTATAGCTAATCTCTAAGTACGATCCCCTGTTCAAAGAGCCAAACAGCACCAGCAATAAATCTAAGGTAGTGTACAAACGCTCCTAATAAACGTTACAATTGTTAATACTTTGACCCAGAAAGCGCCATGAAGACCGCTCAGACATCCACAGATCTTGTGCGCACTTACCTACGTGAAATAGGGCGGGTTCCCCTACTCACTCACGAGCAGGAGATCATGTACGGCAAACAAGTACAGCGCTCAACAGCATTGCAGGCTCAGAAAGAGGCGCTGGCAGCTCAGTTAGGACACGAACCTACTCTAACCGAGTGGGCGCAGCTATGTGGGCTGTCTGAAGCAGAACTCGAGCAGCAGATTAAAGAAGGTGAAAACGCCAAACGCAGGATGGTGGAAGCTAACTTGCGACTGGTAGTGTCAGTGGCCAAGAAGTACATCAAGCGCAACGTTGACCTCCTAGATTTAATCCAGGAAGGCAGCATTGGAATGCAGCGAGGGGTAGAGAAATTCGACCCTACCAAAGGATATCGATTTTCAACCTACGCCTATTGGTGGATTCGTCAGGCGATCACCCGCGCTATAGCTGAGAAAGGGCGCACGATTCGCTTGCCTATTCATATCACGGAGAAGCTAAACAAAATTAAAAAAGCTCAGCGTCAGTTGTCCCAACAGCTGGGACGAGCTGCCACCGCTTCGGAGCTAGCTAAGGAACTGGAATTAGACCCCGAGCTGGTGCGCGAATATTTGGAAAGGGCACGCCAGCCTTTGTCGCTAGATTTGCGCGTGGGAGATAATCAGGATACGGAGCTAGGAGAACTGTTGGAGGATACTGGGTCTTCCCCAGAAGAATTTGCCATCCAGTCAGCCCTTCAAACAAACCTAGAAAAGCTGATGGCGGATTTGACTCCTCAGCAAAGAGAAGTATTAGCGATGCGCTTTGGGCTGGAAGACGGCCAAGCTTTAACCCTGGCTAAAATTGGCGATCTCCTCAATATTAGCCGGGAAAGAGTACGGCAGATTGAAAGGGAAGCCTTAAGCAAGCTCCGCAAGCGCAAAGCTGATATGGATGAATTTATCGCCAGCTAATGAGAAAACTATTGTCACTGGCCGATGGTGGGTGACAACTGCAGGTGACCGGCATTTTTGGTTCGGTTAGAACGACTTCATTGCCAAGACCGGATTGCTACAGTGGTGTTTAGAAACAATTAATAACTATCCGATCTCTGGAAATAACAAGCTGCTCTTGGCAACTAAAAGTCAAAGTTTAACAAGACTCAACTGCAACGGAGGTAAAAGGTGAACAAATCATCCCATCAAGGCCCAGAGTTGTTCGGAAATGATTCGGAGTCAGGTAATTGGCTGTGGCAATACGTGCAGTCTATGAGTCCAGAGATGATCTCACAGCTTTCCAGGCCATCGTCTGGAGATGTATATCAGGTGATGGAACGCAATATTGTCGGTCTTTTGGGCAATTTACCATCCGAACATTTTGGTGTAACGATCACCACAAATCGGGAAAATCTTGGTCGGCTGTTGGCCTCGGCGATGATTAGCGGTTATTTTCTCCGCAATGCAGAACAGCGTATGGCTTTTGAGAAATCTTTATTAGCCAGTGAAGCCAATGCGTCGGAAGCTGATTAGGAAGTTGGCTTTAAGTTGGCTGGCAAAAAGTCTTGATGTTGCCATAAAATTCGGCTCGGCAGGCTGTAGAGTTGCTCTGCCGAGTTCTACTATTTGGGAACTCATGGTAGTTTTCAGAAGCTTTATGCCCGATGCCCTATGATTTTACCCCATAAATTTATTGGCGTTGCGGTGATCTGGAACGATCGAGCAGAAATTTTAATTGACAAACGCCGCCAAGATGGTTTGATGGGAGGATTGTGGGAATTTCCGGGCGGCAAAATAGAGCCCGGTGAAACTGTTGAGGAGTGTATCAAAAGGGAAATCTGGGAGGAATTGGGAATTGAAATTGAAGTGGGCGATCGCTTAATAGCGATCGATCATATCTACAGTCTCTTTGCCGTTACCCTCACAGTACATCAATGCCGTCACACAAACGGCGAGCCGCAGCCCTTGGAATGCGATGAGATTCGCTGGGTCACTTTAGATGAGCTAGATCGATACACCTTTCCCGAAGCCAATGTTCAGATTATTAACGCATTGAGAAAAACGCATTGAGAAATAAGTAGATATAGGTAAATAAAGTAAAAATAGGGCTTTTGTTCAAAAAAATCACATTTTTAGGCTCTTTCGGAGCTGCTATGCTTTTGTTGACTTAAGAAGATTTTTATTTCTTTTCTCCTCTCCTCTGCCCCTCTGCCCCTCTGCCCCTCTGCCCCTCTGCCCCTCTGCCCCTCTGCCCCTCTGCTCAATTTTCCAGTCTCTATCGGTAAATTGGTAGAGTAAAATGGAAGCAACTGCCTTTATCAGGAGCCGACTCTACCCAAATGCGACCGTAATGAGCCCGGATGATGCGCTGACAAAAGTATAAACCAATGCCGTATCCGTCTTGAGCTTCATCGCGTTTGAGCCGGAAGTGGTGTTCAAAAATGCTAGAGCGATTTTCCTTGGGAATGCCGGGGCCAGTGTCGGAAACACTTAGCTGCACTTTCTGAGCGATGCGGTGGAGAATGGAAACTTCGATCGTCCCGCCCTTCGGCGTAAACTTATTGGCATGCGTATGAATAGACTTTTCAGCATCTGCTGCCATGTAATCTGAGTTAAGAAAATGCCTGCTAATTTATGCTCGTACTTCTAAGCTACCTTGTTATGGGAACTTTCGTACCGTAGTTTGCTTATTGGCGCTAAACACCAGTCCAAAGATAGAGGTTATTTATGGAGTCATGGGTTTTGGGCAGAGAATGCACTTGGGAGCTTTATACTAAGTCGTGAGTAATAGAAGTGTGAGTGAGGGATGGTGTCAAACGGGCAGAAGTATCAGTGGTTGAGGGTTGCAGTTGGTGGGGCGATACGTTGCCAAGCTACACGCTTTGCGATCGCATTCTTTGTGTTGGCCCTAATTTTGACGCTGCACCGACACTACACCTTTTATTCTTCTTACGACCAAGGCATTTTCAATCAAGTTTTTTGGAACGGCATTCACGGTCGGTTTTTTCAAAGCTCTCTCTCCTCCCAGCTGTCTACCAACGTCGTCCACAACGGCGAAGTACCGGCTGTGTACTATCATCGCTTGGGACAACATTTTACTCCAGCTTTGTTGCTTTGGATACCGTTGTATGCTTTGTTTCCCTCACCAGCAACGCTGACGGTTTTGCAGGTTACATTAGTTACTGCTGCTGGGTTAGTTTTATACGTACTTGCCCGACAGTATGTTAACCCACCTATAGCGACTGCGATCGCAGTCAGTTTTTACGGAGCTAACGCGGTTGTCGGCCCTACTTTGTGTAACTTCCACGACATCTGCCAGATACCGCTATTCACGTTTGGGCTGTTGCTGGCAATGGAAAAACGCTGGTGGTGGTTGTTTGGCGTACTAGCTGTTTTAATTTTGGCGGTACGTGAAGATGCGGGTGTGGGGCTGTTTGGTGTAGGTATATACATGATAGCCAGCAAACGTTTTCCGCGAATTGGTCTTGGCGTCTGCGTTCTCAGCTTCCTTTACATGATTTTACTGACCAATTTAATCATGCCGCTGTTTTCTGCGGATATTTCCCAGCGGTTCATGATGGAACGGTTTGGTCAGTATGCTGAAGGAGAAGAAGAAGCTTCCACTGTGGAAATTATCTGGGGAATGATTAAAAACCCCTGGCGGTTGGTTGTTGAGATGTTTTCACCCTTTCCTGGCACGATAAAATATTTATTGGCTCAGTGGTTGCCTTTGGCTTTTGTGCCAGCACTTTCTCCAGCAGCTTGGTCTATCGCTGGATTTCCTCTTCTCAAACTCTTCTTGGGTAAGGGAGAGTCAGTTCTGGCAATCAACATTCGCTATGCTATGTCTGTGGTTCCAGGACTATTTTACGGGGCGATTCTCTGGTTGTCGGAACATCCAAAATGGTATAAAAAGCTGTCGTTTCGACGCTTTTGGGCGTTTTGTATCTGTCTTTCGCTATTTTTTACGATCGTTGCCAATCCAAATCGAACTTTGTCTTTCCTGGTGCCAGATTCTTTTCAACCGTGGGTGTATGTTTCTTTACCGCGCCAATGGCAACACGCAGGTGAAATTCGATCGCTATTCGCTAAAATTCCAGCAGATGCGAGTGTGGCAGCCACGACCTATATTGTGCCTCATCTTTCTGGCCGACGTGAAATCATCCGATTTCCTGGGTTGCAGCTACAAAACGATGCGCGAGAAGTTGTCTATGTGGATTATGCTCTAGCCGATCTGTGGCAGTTGCAACAGTATCAAGTCGCCTTTAAGTCCGATCGCCAAGTCTTAAAAGACAGCTTTAGCACCATCGATCTGACATTCGGTAACAAGTTATACGGAATTATCGGTTTTAAAGATGGAGTTATTTTAATGCAGAGAGCAGCAGCCTCTAATCCAGATGCAGTATCTGCTTGGCTAAAGTTCCGTCAAGAGACAGAAGCAATTTTGAAGAAATAAGTGTAAGGAGTAGCTATTTATATGACATTTTTGTCATATAAATAGGAGTATTAGCTAAAATTGCCGTGCTAATAATATTGAGAAATGTAAAACTTGGTGCAGATAAATTAAGTCTTCGGGATGGGCGCTGATGAAGATTTTGGTGTTAACTTGGGAATTTCCGCCTCGGCTGATCGGAGGAATTGCTCGTCATGTAGCAGAGTTGTATCCAGAAATTGTCAAACTGGGGCACGAAATCCACTTGATTACATCAGAATTTGGCGAAGCACCTCTGTATGAAATAGTGGAAGGTATACAAGTCCACAGAGTGCCAGTTGGCTGGAGCAACGACCTCTTCCACTGGGTAGCCAACCTAAATATTAGCATGGGCACCCACGGCGGTAAGCTGATGTTGGAGGAAGGGCCGTTTGACTTGATTCACGCCCATGATTGGTTAGTTGGAGATGCGGCGATCGCACTCAAACACACTTTTAAAGTCCCCCTAATTGCTACTATCCACGCCACAGAGTACGGTCGCTACAACGGTATTCATAACAACGATCAGCGCTACGTCAGCGGCAAAGAAAAACTGCTCGTCTATAACGCTTGGCGGATTATTGTCTGTACCGATTATATGCGGCGGGAGGTAGAAAGGGTGCTGGAAAGCCCGTGGGACAAGATAGATGTAATCTACAATGGTATTCGAGCGGACAAGAAACCGCGCTGGCACGAGTTTAACGCTTGGGATTTCCGTCGCCGCTTTGCCAAGGATGAAGAGAAAATTATCTACTACGTGGGTCGAATGTCCCATGAAAAAGGCGTTTCAGTATTGCTGAATGCTGCCCCAAAGGTAATTTGGGAGATGGGAGGCAACGTTAAATTTGTGATTATTGGTGGGGGCAATATCAACCACCTGAAGACTCAAGCTTGGAACTTAGGAATTTGGCATAAATGCAATTTTACTGGCTTTATGTCAGATGCGGATCTGGATAAATTCCAGACTGTGGCTAATTGCGCTGTTTTTCCGAGTCTTTACGAACCTTTTGGCATTGTAGCATTAGAAAGCTTTGCCGCTCGCGTTCCGGTGGTGGTTTCCGATAGTGGTGGTTTGCCAGAGGTAGTGCGACACAGCAAAACAGGTGTTGTCACTTGGGCTAACAACGCTGATTCTCTGGCGTGGGGAATTTTGGAAGTGCTGAAAAATCCATCTTATTCCCAGTGGCTGGTTGACAATGCCTATGCAGAGTTAGAACATCGGTTCAGCTGGCCCAAGTTGGCTAAGCAGACAGAAGAAGTTTACAGACAGGTGGTGGAGGAGCGGGAGCAAGTAGTCTGGTAGTAGAAGGGGAAATTTCAGATTTCAGATTTTAGATTTCAGTGAAATCCGATCGCCTGTTTGCGAAGGCTTTGGATAGTTGCGATCGCATGATGTGCTACTTTATCGATCTCATCTGCCGTATTAAATCGCCCAATCCCAAATCGAATCGACGCATAAGCTAACTGTTCCGAGTGTCCCAAAGCCATCAAAACGTGAGAGGGAGCGGTTTTAGCAGAAGTACAAGCCGAACCGGAAGATACAGCTACCATAGGCTGCAATCCCAATGCAAGGGCCGATCCATCCACACCTTCCACACTAATACTAAGGTTTCCCGGTAGTCGTTGTGTAGGATGACCGTTGAGAAAAATGGAACCCATGGGTTCCATTTTTTCCCACAGACGCTGGCGCAAAGCAGTGAGGCGTTCCGTTTCCGAGTCCATTTCCGAGATTCCCAGTTCCACCGCCTTAGCAAATCCCACAATTTGCGGCGTGTACAATGTGCCGGAACGCATACCCCGTTCGTGTCCCCCACCATGCAATTGAGGTGCCAATTTGACTCTAGGATTGCGGCGTCTGACGTAAAGTGCGCCTATCCCTTTGGGGCCATATATTTTATGAGCCGTCAGAGACATCAAATCAATGTTCATCGCCTCTACATCTACAGGTATTTTGCCAATAGCTTGTGCCGCATCCGTGTGGAAAAGCGTTTGATGTTCCCGACAAATTGACCCAATTTCTGCCAAAGGCTGCAACACCCCAATCTCGTTATTAGCAGCCATCACCGAAACTAAAATTGTATCTGGACGGAAAGCTTTTTCTAATTCAGTTAAGTCAACGATACCATCTTTTTGGATTGAGAGATATGTAACTTCAAAACCAAGAGATTCTAAATAGTGACAAGGGTCGAGAACAGCATTATGTTCTGTTTGTACCGTGATGACGTGACGCCCTTTTTGGAAATAAGCCTCAGCGACACCTTTGATAGCTAAATTGTTCGCTTCGGTAGCGCCGCTGGTGAAGACAATTTCTTCAGGTGTAGCGTTAATTGCATCTGCTAAGATTTGCCGTGCTTGTTTCACAGCAGTTTCTGCTTCCCAACCGTAGAGATGATTGATGCTGGCGGCGTTCCCAAAATGTTCTGTGAAATAGGGAAGCATTGCGGCTAAAACCCTTTCGTCAAGGGGTGTGGTCGCGTGGTTATCGAGATAGATGGGACGATTAGACATGGCGATTAGCTGAAAAGTTGACCTAGTTTTTTCATAATACTCAGGACGCGATACAGTTCATTTTCTCGTTTCAAAAGCGTGAACTTATCAGATAAAGCATACTTGGGTATATCTTGTTGGGTTAATTTCATAAATACAAAATCATCGCCATTTGTCAATAAGCCAAAAATCGGTCGATCTGCTTGGGGATTAGCTAGCATATAAGCCAGGGTTTGAGGTATAGCTTCTCGAATGGAAACACCGGCATTTTTTGACTCGATAATGGCTAACCATAACTGGTTCTTGAAAACAAGGAAATCTAAGCGCCCGCGCACGATTGCATCTTCATCTGGTACATAAATATCTACCGATTTTTCGTCTTTGACATCAAATGGAAGTTGATAAAATCCTGCCAAGTCCAGCAAATGCTCAACTACCACCATTTTAACCATATTTTCCGATATGGGGTGGCGATTAACCAAGCAAGCTGAGATAGTTATCTTTAACTCTGGTTAGCAGTTGCTTTTCTAGGTCTGTGGGTTCGGGTAGGTTGTCCAACCATTCAGTAAAGAATCGATCGTCATAAGTAATTGTTAAGCCAAATCTTTCTGTTAACTCAACGAGAGTCAGGTTTTGGGCTTGAATGATTTGAACCATCGTAATATGCTTGGGGTAATAATTTCATTATATCTGCAAAGTCTTGACCAGTTTGGTACAAATACAATAATTCTTGTTTTGAGTATAAATTTTGGCATGGAATAAAGCTTGTAGAGAATGTACAAAGTTTAGCTACTCAAGATAGAATAGTTAGTTGCTCAGATATACCAGTAGAGGGCAAGTATGAATCTGACTATCAAAGATTTAGAAAGACTGCAAGAAAAGCTGCAAGAAGATAAGCGCGATTACCAGATAGAACTACAGGAAGGAAACATTGTCGTTATGGGGCTATCAGATATCGAGTCTAGCGAAATTGGCGCTCAATTCATTTACCTACTAAAAGTTTGGGTGAATCCTCGCAGGTTAGGACGAGTATTTGATTCCAGGGGCGGGTTTATTATGCCAAATACAGATTTGCGGGCTCCAGATGTTTCGTTTGTCTCGGCAGATAGACTTAGAAGAAGTCAACGGGACTTTGCTGAATTGGTTCCTGATTTGGTAGTGGAGATTAAATCCAAAACAGATCGTATCCGTCCCTTGAAAGAGAAAGTTGAGCTATTTTTAACATTAGGGGCGTTGGTTGGAATACTGATCGATCCAGATAAATTAACTGTAACTGTTTATCGTCAAAATAACGAGCCAGTTGTGCTGGCGTCTGCGGATAAATTGACAATTCCAGAGTTATTTACTGGTTGGGAAATCGAGATTTCTGAACTTTGGCCTCCTGTGTTTGAGTAAGAGACTTCCAAACAAAAAAATATCCAACAACTTCTTGTGGGATGGGCGTCTCGCCCGTCCTAGGACACCGATTCAGTAATACTTATTGGTGCATTTTTAGCGAACGCCCCTACCATTACTGAATCGGTGTCCTAGTAATGCTAAGCAAAAGTCAAAAGTCAAAAATTCTTACCTCTAGCTCGCCTTTTGCCCCCCCTTTTTAAGGGGGGTTGGGGGTATCTCTATTACTCCAATCGCCAAATTTTAATCGTTTTATCTCCCGCGCCGCTACCACCGCTAACTAATGTTTTTCCATCGGGACTAAAAGCGATCGATCGCACTCGATCAGTATGCCCAGAAAGCGTTTGCAGCAAATCTCCTGTATTAATATTCCAAAGTTTCACTTCGTTAGTTTGATTCCCACTAGCAACAGTTCGATCGTCGGGACTAATAGCAACAGCAAAAACCGGGCTTTGATCGGTCACGGTGCGGAGAAGTTCTCCATTTTCTAAATTCCAAATCTTTATGGTAGTGTCCTGGGAACCGCTAACCAGAGTTTTACCATCCGGGCTAAAAGCAACCGACCAAATTGCATAATAAGTATGTCCTGAAAGAGTACGCAGCAGTTCACCACTTGACAAATTCCAAAGTTTAATCGTTAAATCTTGATTGCCAGTGGCGAGAGTGTCGCCATCGGGGCTAATGGCAACAGATAAAATCATCCCAGAACGGGGAGATAGAGTGCGCTGCAACTCTCCAGTTCTAAGATTCCAAATTTTTATCGTACCGTCTCCACTACCACTCACCAACGTTCTACCTTGAGGATCGATCGCAACAGAATAAATCCCGCCCGAATGTCCAGAAAGGGTACGTCGCAGTTTACCAGTACGGAGATTCCAAATTTTGATAGTTTTGTCACTACTCCCACTTACCAGAGTTTGACCGTCGGGACTAAAAGCGATCGCTAAAACCGGGGCTGTATGTCCGATGAAAGTTCTTTTTACTTCACCTGTGTCGAGATTCCAAATTTTGATAGTCTTGTCAGTACTGCCGCTAACCAGAGTTTGACCATCAGGGCTAATGGCGATCGCGCCAACCCCACCGGAATGCTCGGACAAGGTTTTGGCTAGAGTAAAATTTGCTCTAGGAGTATTTTGGGCTACGACAGCAGTACCGGCGTCCCCGCCTGTAGTAACCTGCTGAATGGTGTGCGATTCCAGCGCCACCGTCCGCCCATAGAGTTGCGTTCCGACTACTGCCAACAGCAGCAGGGGAATACTGGCATACATATGATTTTTAAGCTTTACCAAGCCGATCGCAGTTGATACTCTGGCAAGAGGGGGCATTGTTTGTCTCCAAATAATCAACACAAAGCAGTTTAGTCAGTTTTGAGGACGGAAGGAAAAAATACCCAGACAGACGATTGAAATCCCGGCTTGCGCGTACTCTCGCCTGCCTACGCAGGCTAAATACAAGGCATAACCATGACTAAAGATATGCGACGCGAATTTGCCAGTCGAGACGAGCTGGTTACGTACCTGCGAGAGCAATTTCCAGAGGCTACTGCACGCGATAATCAAATCAGCGAGACAGTAGGCGGACGCAAAGCCGCTGAAAAAGTGCTGCAAAAGGTAGATCCCGCACGCTATGCCAAATCCCGCAATTTCCTCACAGGTGCCGTAACGCGCCTGTCACCATACCTCCGCTACGGCGTCCTCAGTCTCGCAGAAGTGCGAGATGCCGTGCTGAGTAAAGTAAAAAACCAAAACGATGCTACCAAACTGATTAACGAACTCGGCTGGCGCGATTATTGGCAGCGGTTGTATGCTCAATTGGGGGATGACATCTGGAAAGACCAAGAGTCCTACAAAACTGGCTACTCCCTCAAAGAATACGCCGATACCCTGCCTGATGACATTTCATCTGGAACTACAGGTTTAGTTTGTATCGACAGTTTCAGCCGCGACTTGCAAGAAATCGGCTACCTGCACAACCACGCACGGATGTGGATGGCAGCTTACGTAGTGCATTGGCGGCGCATTCGTTGGCAAGCGGGTGCCAAATGGTTTCTCCAACATTTGTTAGATGGCGATCCAGCTAGCAATAACCTCTCCTGGCAATGGGTTGCCAGCACCTTTAGTCACAAGCCATATTTTTTCAATCGCGAAAATTTGGAACGGTACACGGAAGGTGTTTATTGTCGCCAATGTCCTCTTTACGGTCATTGCGATCTTGAAGGCAGCTATGAAGAACTAGAAAAACGTCTGTTTCCCAAAGCTGAAGCATTTGAAAATCGCAGTGGTAGCCAAAGTTGGCAACGCGGGAAAAAACCACGGTGATAACAATAAAGAATAAACAATGAACAATGAACAATAATCCAATTGTATGGGTGCATGGTGATTGTCTGAGTCCCTATAACCCAGTATTAAAAGGACATCCTGACGCACCAGCTATTTGGGTTTGGGACGACGCACTGCTGGAAGAGTGGCAAATCGGTCTTAAACGCATCGCATTTATCTATGAGTGTTTGCTAGAGTTGCCAGTCGTCATTCGTCGCGGTAACGTAGCAGCTGAAGTTGTGGCTTTTGCTAAAGAGCATAACGCCGACATGGTTGTAACGGCAGAAAGTCCCAGTCCTCGGTTTGATGCCATCTGCCATGAAATTGAGCGTTCTGTGCAGGTGGAAGTGCTGGAGAGCGAGCGATTTCTTAAATATGACGGCTACATCGACCTCAAGCGCTTTTCGCGCTACTGGAAAGTAGCCGAACGCTATGTATTTGGTTAGAAATAACATTTTTATTCCTCTGCCCCTCTGCCCCTCTGCCCCTCTGCCCAAGAACTCAAATAGCATAGTAAATACGGAAGAGCCATCTTTTTGTGTGTTTGGGGTTGAAAATTTTACCGATCTAATCTAAAAGCGGATTTAATATTATCGATCGGGGATGAAGATGGATACATTGAAAGGACGAGATTTACTGAGTCTGGCAGACCTGAGTGCAGACGAGTTGCACGAACTCCTGCAACTGGCCGCGCAGATGAAGGCAGGAAAAGTAGACTTAAAGTGTAACAAAGTCCTGGGCTTGCTGTTCTACAAAGCTTCGACCAGGACGCGGGTGAGCTTTTCGGTGGCGATGTACCAGTTGGGAGGTCAGGTGATCGACCTTAATCCCAATGTCACCCAAGTGAGTCGCGGGGAACCTTTGGTCGATACGGCGCGAGTTCTGGATCGATATCTTGACATTTTGGCAGTGAGGACGTTTGAGCAGAAGGATCTGCAACTATTTGCTGACTATGCCAAGATTCCGGTAATCAATGCGCTTAGCGACACGGAACATCCTTGTCAAGTGTTGGCAGATTTGTTAACTGTTCAGGAATGCTTTGGCTCGATCAAGGGTGTCACGTTGGCTTATTTAGGCGATGGCAATAATATGGCAAACTCGCTGCTGCTGGGCTGTGCGATGGCGGGGATGAATGTCAGAATTGCCACACCAGCAGAATATGAGCCGGATGCTGCCATTGTAGAACAGGCAAGCGCGATCGCAGGCGATCGCTCTGAAGTTACAGTGACAAACGATCCAATTGTCGCCGCCAACGGAGCTTGCGTGCTTTACACCGATGTCTGGGCCAGCATGGGTCAAGAAGATTCAGCTAACGATCGCATCCCGATTTTCCAACCTTATCAAGTAAATCAAAAGTTGTTGAGCATTGCAGACAACCACGCGATCGTACTCCACTGTTTACCAGCTCACCGTGGCGAAGAAATTACGGATGAGGTAATCGAAGGTTCCCAGTCAATGGTTTGGGATCAGGCAGAAAATCGGATGCACGCCCAAAAGGCTCTGCTTGCCAGTTTACTAGGCGCTGGGAATTAGGCAAAAGTCAAAAGTCAGACAACTCAACCGTGAGTCGTGAATCCTCACTGGTGAGTCGCCACAACTCAGTCCAGAGTGCTAAAATCTCTTCTTTTTTTTGACTTTTGACTTTTGACTTTTGACTTTCCTACTGGACAAATTGGGTATTTTAATAGTACGAATGTTCTAAGAGGAAAAGTTATGAGTTATGAATTAAAAACCCATAACTCATAACTAAATAACTTGTAACTCTTTCCCAAGCGTATTATGGAAACCCTCACAGAAGCTCAGAAAGAACTGTACGACTGGCTGGTAGACTATATTCGCCAGCATCACTACCCCCCTTCGATTCGCCAAATGATGCGGGCGATGAACCTAAAATCGCCCGCGCCGGTGCAAAGTCGTTTGGAACATTTGCGGACTAAACGATATATTGCCTGGACAAAAGGAGAAGCCCGCACGATTCAGATTATGCAACCGTCCTCGGAAGGCGTACCGATTTTGGGATCGATCGCAGCTGGATATTTAGTCGAACCCTTCACCGATGCGGTAGAACGACTGGATCTTTCCACAGTCTTATTACCAGACAAAACATTTGCCTTGCGGGTAATGGGCGACAGCATGATCGAAGAAATGATTGCAGAAGGCGATGTGGTGATGATGCGACCCCTATCAGATCCCGATTTGCTCAAAAACGGCACAATTGTAGCGGCAAGGGTAGAAGGTCACGGTACCACCTTAAAACGCTTTTACAGAAGAGGCGATCGCATCACCCTCAAGCCTGCAAATGCCAAGTATACGCCCATAGAAGCGCAAGCCGACCAAGTGCAGGTGCAAGGCGTCTTGGTTGGCGTCTGGCGCGGCTACGACCCACCCGCCAAATCGACAAGTAGGCGGCGATAGCAACCTCTCCGGAGAGATGCTCTTTCCTGTGGGAAGATAGCTCAAGTCCATAGTTTGATGTAACTTGTCGTGAAACCAGTATCATCTTTTCTACGAGTTTTCCAGAGTCGCAAAATGGCGGCTCTTTTATTATTGGGTTTTTCATCGGGATTGCCCTTGTTTTTGACGGGTACTACCTTGCAACCGTGGATGAAGGAACAGGGAGTAGATCTGAGTACGATCGGATACTTTAGTTTGGTGGGTTTGCCCTATTCGTTAAAGTTTCTTTGGGCACCCTTCCTAGATAGGTTTGTGCCGCCCTTTTTAGGAAGGCGTCGCGGCTGGATGTTTTTAACGCAATTGGTTTTGGTACTGGCTATAGCCGCATTATCTCTCCAAAACCCCGCTCAAGCGTTACAATTTGTCGCCCTAAACGCCCTATTGATTGCCTTCTTCAGTTCAACCCAAGACATCGCCATTGACGCTTATCGCACTGACGTTTTACACAAACTGGAATTGGGAGCTGGTGTAGGAGTTTACGTTTTAGGTTATCGTATTGCTCTGCTCGTCACAGGTTCCCTGGCATTTATCCTTGCCGATCGTCTGCCTTGGCCTACAGTATATTTAATCATGGCGGCTTTTATGGCGATCGGTTTAGCTGCCTCGATTTTCGCACCAGAACCAGTCTCAGACAACAATAAACCCCAATCATTAGAAGCAGCAGTCATATTACCATTTTTGGAATTTTTTCAACGTAATGGTTGGTTTCAGGCTGTCTTAATTCTGCTGTTCGTCGTTTTCTACAAATTTGGCGACTCCCTACTTAGCAATATGTCCAGATTGTTTTTGCTTGATGTCGGCTTCACCAAAACCGACATCGGCGCAATTCAGGGCGGCATGGGTCTACTTGCAACGATTGTGGGAACTCTAGCAGGTGGGGCAATTCTTAGCAAAATCGGGATTAATCGATCGCTTTGGGTATTTGGTGGTCTGCAAGCATTAAGTAACTTAGGTTATTTTGCTATATCGCAGGCAGGCCAAAATTATCAGTTGTTGGTACTGACTATTAATATAGAGAATTTCTGTGGGGGGTTAGGAACAGCGGCTTTTCTGGGCTTTTTGACGAGTCTGTGCAACCAGCGCTTTTCTGCAACCCAGTATGCTTTGCTCTCTAGCTTTATGGCTGTCAGTCGCGATATCTTTGTAGCACCAGCTGGCGCGATCGCACAATCCACTGGTTGGTCTGTGTTTTTCCTGATCACTATTGCGGCTGCTTTACCGGGATTACTCTTGCTACCAGTGTTTGCGCCTTGGAACTCTCAGTCTGCATATATGCCAAGACCGGGACTGGATGATGAAGATAAGAACTCAGATGAGTTATATGATCGAGAAGGGAAAAATTAACAAATCTTTAGCTGATTTTTCACAAAAGTCTCTTTACCATAAGCTCCTACCGCGATAAATATGGCTTTCTTCCGTGAATATGTAACTCCGTTTTTAATTTTGCTGGTGTTTTTAGTGGCTTTAGTAGCTGTCAGCGCTCGCATATTTTTGCCCTCCGACATGGCAGCACCAGCACCAATTGAGGAAGTCGGTTCCGCTGCTACACAAGATGTAGGGTCGGCATTGCCCATCCTACAGACTGAGCTATAAATGCTGTTGCTACCAGGCTATCAGCTACAGGCTGGGTCGGGTCTGGATCGGGCTAAGCTGGTAAAGTTTTTGCAGCGGACTTACCAAGATCTGTTTCCAGTGCAAAATTATTCCCATCTGGCTGAAACGGTCGATCGATACTTTTCCAAGGAAACGCCTCTTTGGTGGGTGGAATTTGTAGGTAAGGGGGAAGAAAATCCCCCCCTACCTTCCACGAATAAAAATTTTCCCTTTTCTTCCCCCCGTGGCGGGGGGACGGAGGGGGGGAAAGCCTCTGATTGGGTAGCTTGTCTCTGGTTGGGTAATGCGATCGATCAGCTGTATGGCGATCGCCACGCCCATATTTTTTTGCTTTACGTCGAGCCAGAACACCGGCGGCGGGGCGTTGGTACTGCTTTGATGCGTCATGCTGAGGATTGGGCCAAAGCCAGAGGCGATCGGCAAATTGGTCTTCAAGTGTTTGAAGTCAATAAACCCGCTATGAATTTATACCGTAATTTGGGCTACCAAACTCAGTCCCTCTGGATGCTTAAACCTCTGTTTCCCCAAAATGTTGATTGACATCAACCGATGAAAGGATTTTAGATTTTGGATTGTGGATTGTGGTGTCCGGTAGCACCGCCCGTGTAAGAGTGATATCGTCAAATTGTTTATTGTCATCCCTGGTTAAATTTTTACCACAGATGAACACAGATGAACACAGATAAAACCGGGGATTTTTTAGGCAACCGATGCCACCGGACATGATATTATCTCTTGTTACGGCCAAATCCTTTGGACTGTTTCTTAAGTTTGCCCTTAGAACTTTTTGGTTTACTGGTGAAAACTTCATCAGCAGGCTTTGCTTCTGACTCTACCTCAGTTTGGAGATTAACCTTTTCTTCAACAGAACCAGCCGAGAGAAATTGTCTACCGCAATCTTTGCAAAGGTATTTTTGCCTGTCCTTTTGACGGCCATTCTTGCGGACATCACCAGAGTTACATTTGGGACAGGTAATCTGAAGCTTCTCAGTTTTTGATTTTTTGCTTTCTACTATTGGTAATGGTTCCAGTTGAGAAACAGCCGATTCCGACTCATCAGTTGTGAGAGTTTGACTTAACTCCAGTGGCTGATTATCTTCTGTAGCTACTTCCTCAGTTTCGACAGCAGTTGTAGCCGTTTGACTTAACTCGGCGGCTATCTCTGGTTCAGAAATAGCAGATTCACTTTCAACTGTGGCGGTATTTTTTTCTGTCTCAGCCGCTAACTCGCTTTCGATAGTTGGGGAAACTTGACTTACCTCTATTGACTGACTTTCTTCTGCAACTACCTCCTCATTTTCAACAAAATTGGTTTCAATTTGACTGTCTTGGAGCGGCTGATTTTCTTGATTGGCTACCTCTTCAGTTTGAACTACTGTCTGAATTTGATTTAAATCTACTGGTGTCTCTTTCTCAGCGATAACAGTCTCATTCTCAACAGTTGCGGTAGCTTGACTTAAATCTAATGGCTGAATCTCTTGAGGAGATAAATCCTCAATTTGTCCACCAGTTGTCGGAATTTGATTTGAGTCGAGCGACTCAGGTTCTTGAAAAGATAAATCCTCAAATTCTACAACAATTGTAGGGATTTGATTTAAGTCGATTGACTCAGGTTCTTGGGTAGATAAATCCTCAAATTCCACAACAATTGTGGGGATTTGATTTGAGTCGATTGACTCAGGTTCTTGGGTAAATAAATCCTCAGTTTCTACAACAATTGTGGGGATTTGATTTGAGTCGATTGACTCAGGTTCTTGGGTAGATAAATCCTCAGTTTCTACAACAATTGTGGGGATTTGATTTAAGTCTACTGGCGTTTCTATCTGAGGGAGAACAGGCTCACTTGCAACTGGTACTTCAGTCGGCGCTGGTGTGGCGATGACTAAATGCTGGATAGCAGGGGGAGGCGGGGGCGTCCAGTTGGGATCTGGTGCGGGAATTTTAGGCGCTATAATTAGCGGTGCGGCCTGTTTGGGTGTGGCTAAGCGGCTGATGCGATCGCCTACATTCTCCTGAATGCTGTAGGTGACTGGCAAGACGGTATGCTTAGAAACCGCTCCACGAACTAGCGCCGCCGCGTGTTCCGACGGATCGGGAGTAGGCCCCGGATCGAGTGCAACAAAAGATCTCCGTGCAACCTCTGCTGTATGCGAATCATGCACCGGCGGTACTGGAAGCGGCTGATGCACCAATCGATTGAATCGCTCATGTTGCCCCTGCGGGGGAGCGAATCGAATCCCACGAACCATCTGCCGATAGGGTTCTAAGTAATCTGTCACATTATACTCCTGGTCTTGAGGGACTTAATTGTACAGCCCTTGATGTGGTGTACTATACCAAATTCAAATTTTGAATATTAAAAAATACGTTATAATTTTAAGTTTCTTAACTTTTCTGAGTGTCAGTAGGCTGTCCTTGGAACTGTTTGAGTCCGAAATTTCTCAGATTTAACCGTAGAGAAGCTGGTGGGATCGGCGCTGATTAAGGTACTTTAAAATTATGTATGACGATGACGACCTGACCCTACTCGATCCGGAAATTGACCTAGAAAGTCCCTTGGATCGGCTAGAACCGCTGGAAGCAGAATCAGAGGCTGCCAAGCCAGATCCAGAGGCAATGCTGGCGCTGCTGACGGCGCACGAAACGCAGCAACGCATGATAGCGACGCGGGCTTTCTGCGAACTTCAGGACGAACGGGCTATACCCCATTTGATTCGCCTCCTGACAGATGTCTGTCCGTTAGTGCGGGTAAGTGCAGCTTATGCGTTGGGACGAAATCCCAGCCGAGATGCCGTTGAGCCGTTGATCGCCCAGCTGAATCGCGATTGGAATGGCTATGTTCGTAAAGGTATCGTTTGGGCTTTGGGAAATTGCCGCTCTAGCCGTTCTTTGCCACCATTGATAGATGCCCTGAAAACCGATATTTCTGCGGTGCGTTTGTGGGCCGCTAGTGGGTTGGCACAAATGGCTGATGTAAGCTATGAGGCAGTAGTAGCCGCCGTTCCGCCGCTGATTGAAGCCTTAATCCAAGATCGGGTAGCCGCAGTGCGAAGTAACTGTGCTTGGGCTATAGGACAACTCTGCCGCGAATTGCCCTCCAATATTGTCTACGCTGGTGCGATCGACGGTCTAATCATGGCTTTAGAAGAAGATAGAGATATGGGAGTCAGAGAAGACGCCAAAGCCTCTCTGCTGAGAGTTGGCGACCCTCGCGGACTGCAAGTGATTGAAGCCTTGGAACAAGAAGGGTAGTGGGAGGGGGAAATTTAAGATTTTAGATTTAAAATTTCCGATTTCAAAGTAAAGTTTTCAAATCCAAAATCTAAAATTTAAAATCCAAAATCCAAAATCCAAAATCTAAAATGTAGTGGGTTACTTTTAGTCGTCTTTTTCTGAGGTTTCACGAAGGTTCCCCACAGCTTCAATATACTGGCTATCCATCAGGAATGCTCCCCTAGCAAAGCGGACACCCCAATAACCGCCGGGACGCCGATCGATCACCACTCCTTCTTCGCCAAGGTGAATTAAGTTTGGCGGACGCAGCATTGGCATTGGTTCGGCTGTTTTGATGTAAGGTGGCATTGCTACCACTCGGACTTTTTCGCCAACTGTAAATTCTTTAGTCATTGGTCATTGGTCATTGGTCATTGGTCATTGGTCATTGGTCATTGGTCATTGGTCATTGGTCATTGGTCATACCAAATCCGGGATAAAAACCCCCGTTATCCATAAAGCATTGCGGTAGAAAGGCTTTGGTTAGGGGAATACACTTATTGCCGCAATGCTTCACCCCTACACTTCACACTATAAAGGGGGTAAATAACCCGGATTTGGTATCATTGGTCATTGGTCATTAGGAAAGGGAAGATTGAAGAATTGCATATTTCAAATTGATTTAGAATTGACAATCCAAAATCCAAAATCCACAATCCAAAATTGTTTAGGGCGCTTGCCAAATTTTTTGATGATATTGTTCTAAATTGGCATAAGGGTCAACAGCTGCATGGGAATGGTTTGCACTGCCCTTGTGGTGATGATTGTGTCCGTGAGTGCTAGAGTGCAAATTATCATCACTCTCCTCATGGTCGTGAGTGTGAGTATGAGCGTAATTATCGTGGGAGTTTTGGTGATTGTGGTGTTCGTGTCCCTGATGGAAATGATCGGGGCTATGACTGTGCCCGTTACCATTTCCCACAAATGCTAGACGAAATTTGCACATCTCGCAGTTCATCTGCACTTGACCTAGCTGAGTTTCAATTTCCCTCTCCCGCAATACTCGGAAAAGCTGGGGGTGAAGTCCCATTTCCGGTAAACAAGTCATCGAAATATGGGGATATTGTTCTTGCTGTTGGGCGGTGACATCAAAAATCTTTTTAACTAGGATTCCTGTGAAAAGGAAGTAGGGTAAAACAATAATTTGTTTGGGTTGGTAGAGTCTGGCGCGACGGAAACCTTCTTCCAAACGGGGGTGAGTAATGCCAATGAAGCAGGTTTCAACGGTGAGATAACCGCTGCCTTCCCACAATATGCGGGCGAGTTTGTACACATCGCCGTTAGCATCGGGGTCGCTAGAACCGCGACCGACAAACAGCAGGGCGGTGTCCTCTCTGTTGCGATCGGGCCGATCGAGTTCGGCAAGACGCGATCGCCACAATTCCAAAATACCAGGGGTAATCCCAAAATGACGCCCGTAGTGAAACTTTAGCTGGGGATGCCGAAGCTTTGCCCGGTCTAACTCGTTAGTAATGTCAAACTTATTGTGTCGAGCCGCAAATAACAACACTGGCAGCGCTGACAGTTCAGTATAGCCTTGTTCCACACACCTATCTACTCCCTCTTGAATTGTAGGGCCGGTGAGTTCCAGAAAGCAGGGTACGACAGGGCGGGAAGTGTCTAAAGCTTGATAAGCATTGGCAAAATCTAGGAAAGTTTGCCTTCCCTCATCATCTCTGGTGCCGTGACCGATCATCAACAGCGGACGTTGTAGCGGCAGGGGTGGCAATTCAAAGGACTCGGAGTGGGACTCAGAAGCGGGACTAAATGAATTTACTGTAGGCATCAACAAAATCCTTTCCCGTGCGAGGCGGGAAATTAGAGTGAACGTTTAACAGGTAGGCATTCTGGCTTACAAGGCTAAATTGCCTCATTTACAGCTGCCGCACAGCCTCGGACTTACACCTAAGTTTCCCTATCCTGTTATGGCTTGGGTGTGCCTTGATATCTTAACCGATCGAGCTATTTTCCAAAATGCGGGGGAGTGGGATAAAGTCAAAAGGCTAGGGGCTCTGCTCAAGCCAACTAACAGATTGATTAGTTAAATTTATCACTCTAAGTAAGGGAGAGCTATTTTTACGAAAACTGGTAACTGGGCAGATAAATCTACTTTGGGAATCTTCTTGTTCCCGTTCCGACACCCATCTACCATCAGCCCGAAGACCTAAACCCATAATAAACTCCTTTGAGTCGCTATGGACAATTATATCTACATTAATGGTAAAGCTAAGATAGCTTAATGTGTAAGGCTCTTCCGTCGCTCGATCACCTATGCCCTATGCCCCAAAAACCGGGTTTTTCACACTAAGTACGGAAGAGGAAATTGTTTTTATTTCTGCACTAATACTTTTGGTTTACCACTTAACTTGACAAACTGCTGTTTGTCGCGATCGTACACCCAAGCTTTGATTACTGTTTCTCCTATAGGCAAAGATTTTGCTGAAATATTAACAGCCCATCTAGCTTTTTGATGTAGACTATATTTATTAAATTTTTCAATGTCAGGACTATCCAAATTGACAGGTGTAGTTGCCAAAAAGTATCTTTCATTACCATAAGAAATCAACACCATTATGGGCTGTTCATAACTGTCTGGCAGTATAGCCCATCCATAGAGATTAATCATGCTACTGCGATTGACTAGCAGGGATTTTTCAGTTGTCCGGGGATTGTCAATAAATCCATAATTTTTGCTAGGTTTTGTGATAAAAGCTATATTTTGTGGAAAAGTCCTCATACCTAGTTTATCCAAAAACTCTGCTTTCTGCCTTGCCAAAGCAGCATTTGGATAAACTAATTGTAAACAGTTAGTTGATGATGATTCATAATCTATAAAAAATATTAGTTCTAAGCAAGTTTTAGCATTCAGTTGGTGAATTTTAAATTGCCGACCTACAGCAACAAAGTCAAATGATTTAATTATCACTAGAATCATTAACATTAAAACAAAGATTTTGTAGGGATGTTTTAACGTTAATTTTTGTTGGCGCTCTTGCCGCTCACAAAACAATCTCGACACCTGAACTAAAGCGATGATTAATAATAACGAAGGAGTTGTATATCTTGAAATTAAAGCTCCTAAATCACCGCTAGCAGCCCTACCAAAAGTATTACTAATCGCGTATAAAACAGCAAATAGCCCTAAAGATAACCACGGCAAGGCATTGCCTATAAGTTTATATTGCCGCCAATTAATTAAATAAAAAACAGTCAAAAATAAAAAACTTATGAAAATAAATAAACCGCTCAATTTCGCAGGGCAGGCATTTATTACTTGGTGAAATGATGAATACAAGCTATTAAACGCAGGTAAATTGGTGAAGGCAGCATAATTAATGCCTCCAAACAATGGGGAACCCAAAAGTGTGAAAAAATACTCTACTGCGTGTAATGGCTTTTGGAGAAAGTAGAATATACTTGGATTAGCTATTTTTTGATAACCGATGGAGTAAAGCGCAACTGAAATAATACAAAAACCAAGCCATATCAAAATCCTTTGGAGCTTCTGTCGGTTGTTCCCAGACATAGATACTACTAAAGGTATTAGAGCTAGCCAGGACATCAAGCCATGTGCTGTTGAAAAGCTAGCAATACAGCAGAAGATAGCAGCCAGAAATATTCGGACAATCGGATACCAATTTTTGCATGAATAAAGGATTAAAATAGCTATTGCCACACAAGTATTAATCAGAAACCAGGCTATTTGAAACCCCCACAACCAGTTTTCCCACTGCACTAATGAAAATAGCAGCATACAGGTGAATATATTGGCTATATTACCGTTACCTGTTTCTGCTTGATTTAAAGATATTTTATAAAAGCATAAAAAAGTTATTATAGTCAAAAAAACACTCGTATATAATTCGTACCTAATATCCCATTTGGAAGCGAAAGCTAGAGCAGTAATTATCAACTTTGGAAAAAATATACGATGTTCATTATGTTGATTAAAAAAAGTTTCAAAATTGGCTTTTCCTGTGGCAACGAGTTGAAAAATATAGGGAAACTCCATTTGATCCCAAAAAGGAGTATTGATGCCAAAACTAGCAATAAACCAAAGCAGTATGCAAAGGGGAATTAGATATATAACAAGTAAATATACTTGTTTTCTAGATGAAGTCACCTGAGCTTTTAATAGGTTCATCGGATATGATTCACTAAAATTAGTTGTGCTTTGGACTGAAAGGTTGCTTAAAAATGTATGATAAGCCTTCATTTTTAGGCAAAAGGTTTTAGAAAAAATATCATACCATAAAAAGTACAAAAAAGCAAATCGAATCCTACTTAAACAATTCTAAACACTCAGATTTTAAGATCCCTGGAGTGATTTTGATTTCTCTAAAGCCCTTCGCAATGATTTCTTCGCAAGGTAAATCAATTTGGGCTGCGCCAAACTCGATCAAATCTTTAATTGAAGCACCGAAGATAATTTCTGATATGCCTGCCCAAATACAGGCTGTAGCGCACATAGGACAAGGTTCGCAAGTGGTATATAAGGTATAACCTTCGAGAGAACGATTTTGAAGTTTAGCGGTTAAACGGCGAATGGCGTTGACTTCTGCATGAGCTGAGGGGTCGTTGTCTTGCTTGACGGTGTTATGGGCCGCGATCGCAATTTGGTTATCTTTCACGATCGCAGTACCGTAAGGCGTATCCCCAAGCTTTGCTTGTGCGATCGCTATCTTCATAAAATCTTCGTGGTTCATCCGCTACAACATCCCTTGCTAAGCTTGGTCTTTCCTATTATTGCGATCTATGTCACTCAAATATGTGATTTCGATCACGAAAATTAGTCTGGAAACATCACAAATTATGAAAAGCTCAATCACCAAGTACTACAGAAGGCGAATCCATAATAAAAGCATAGAGTTCAAGCAAAAACGATGACCAACCAAATCAACCTTCTTCCCACCGCCCTCTTCGAGTTATTTGCTGAAGCCACCAATTCTGGACGCATCACTCTAGCCGATCGCTACGGAATGATGGCAGCACTATTGCAAAACACTCTGAGTGAAGAAGAACAAACCATTCTCGATCGCCTCCTGTATGGCGTGCGTCGGGGACGGCTGCAAGTAGTGAATGAAATCTCTACTTTGGCCTAATCTAGTTTCATTCTCTCTATGCAAGGAACTCGAACGATTTATAAGGATAACGAGAATACTCCAAAGCTGCCAGCCAAAAGCGCCATTATTTAATATTTATATACGAATTAAAGCCCCTGACTGCTTAGGTCAGGGGCTTTAGCTGCTAAACCTCTCGACTGTCATCTGATGACTGCGATTAAAATCGGCAGGGGAGGAACTGCGCGGCTTCGGTGAAAAATTTTTTCAACTGACAAAAAGTAATCTTAAATACTTTTTATCTGGTAGTTAAGACAGGCCGATCGCTCAAGTGCTTGATTGTTGGCACATACGGCTGACAGGCTGTAACAACCTCGGTAAGATCTGGCATTTCTTGCCAGCAGTGAGAGCAAAACCAGTAAACGCGGCTGTGTCTGATGTGGCGTAGCAACTGATTAGAGCAACAAAGACACTTAGTCATCATAATCCTCCCACTAAATATAGACTCTATACTTAAACCAAAAATATGGATATCTTGTGCAGAAATCTTGTATTTTCTATAAGATATTAGAACATACCCCAAAATATTTTTCTGTTAATAAAATCACAATTTTGAGGAAAAAACCAAATTAAAAATAAAATTACGACGCTAAAAAATCTTATCGAAGCCCAAGCCGTTGGGCCAAGTCAGGAAAATTTTACATCTCACCGCAGATGTATTGAATCAAGCCAAAGATTAAGAAATATTACAAAGATGCGATCGCTTTCCCAGCTTTTTCCCAAGCTTGGCAGAGCTTGAAAGCATTTAAAGATCGAAGTTTTGCATTTGTATTTACACTTTACCAATGACCAATGAGCTAAACAGCACCACTATTTTTACGGAACACTACTGCAATAGTTTTCAGAATAAGCTTCATATCATAGATGAGGCTCCAGTTTTGTTGATATTTCAAATCCAAACGAATTACATCCTCAAAGCTGCGAAGCTGAGAGCGTCCGCTTACCTGCCATTCCCCTGTCATACCGGGTTTGACATCTAAACGCTGCCACTCAGGAACCTCATAACTTTCTACTTCATCTGGAGTAGGCGGTCGCGTGCCAACTAAACTCATTTCTCCAATCAGCACATTCCAAAACTGAGGCAGTTCATCCAGACTGGTTCGACGCATAAAGCGACCTAGCTTTGTAACGCGGGGGTCTCGATCATTTTTGAAAATAGCCCCCGATACTTGGTTTTCAACGGTTGACTTGAGGGCTTCCGCATTGGTACACATTGAGCGGAACTTCCAAATCCGAAACCGCCTTCCCATCCAGCCGCAGCGGATTTGACCGAAGAAAATCGGCCCTCGACTATCCAGCTTAATCGCAACTGCGATCGGAATAAACAAAATCGCCGTGATTCCCAAACCTACCAGCGCCCCCACAACGTCTATGGCACGTTTAACCCAGGAACGGACAGAAGGATGGGTAACTGGGGGCTTCCATTGGCGGCGACGGTTTACTGTAGGCGTAACGGGTTCGCGGAGTTGCTCAATAGTAAAAACTTCGTCCAGTCCCGTGAGAGACAACACCGCCATAACTTGAGGTTGCACTTGGTGGAGTACTAAGTTAATCCCTTGCTGCTGTGCGGTTTTGAGATTACTGACCAGAGCGCCCAAACCACTGCTATCCATAAAAGTGGTCTGGCTAAAATCAATAATAATTTGGTTGGGAAGAGGACTTCCCTGGCAAAGCTGTTTAAAGTTTTGCTTGAAGGCCACTGCCTCCAGCACGCTTAAACGAGGGGGTACTTGAATCAAGGGAATTTCTTTCAAGAACTTAACCCGAAAATCTACCTTTGAGATTTAGCTAATCACGAGCAACTACATATAACCATACAGCAGTATGGAAACCAAACGCCAGAAACAGTTTGGTGTATATTGACAAATTATAGTTTTATTGACACTCTGGGCCTTCATAGACTGAGATTCTTAAGAGATTTTCACTCGTAAAGGCTGAGCCAAACAGCCACTACACACTCTGCTTAACGCATTGTGCTTACTTTTTCTGAGAATATTAGCCGAACCATTACAATCTGCATTAATCAACAAACCATGCTGAGTACGATACAAGCCACGTTTAACCCGCTGACCAGACAATTTATACTCTGTGGGATTGAGGGCGTTGTAAATAGGGATATCATCACCATCAAGGAAACTAGCTTTACTGGTGTAAGACTCCTCTTGCTCAACATATTTAATACCATATCTCTAACCTTATTATTACTGTAAGTCCCAGATTTAACTGCGGTAATCAGTCCGTAAAAACTGCGAAAAGTTCGATCTACTACTTTCAAAGTTTGCTGAGCAATATCAGTGTTCAACATCTGATAATTTTCATTACTTTTGCAGTAGTGGTAGTTAGATTCATAACGCAAGTCTTTTTGTTCTTGGAAGTAATACTGCTTAACTGTGTAAAGCCCTACATTGTAGAGGTTCTTACTCAATCTGCACAACTGCCTCAGAGATTCAAACTCGCTGGATTTGAGTCCACGGATTTGGTTTTTCTGAGTCAAGTACATATCACTTTCGCTGAAACTATCGCTATGATAGCGAAAGTGAATGTAATTGTCTACAATATTTACAGCGGTTAAAACGGCTTGAGTCGTTTTTCCACGAGCGCTAAAGGGACTGAGTTTCCAAACATCCCATGTTTTTATATGATTATAGCGAAGAAAGGGGAAGGGTGAGTTTTGAGTTTGTAGGGGCTCATCCGTGCATCTGTGTTTAAATCCGTGTTGTGTTCCCACTTATCCAACACAGATCGGCGAAGTATAAGCCAAAATTGGTACTGTAACCCCAATCATTTGGATAAAGCGATGATTTTTAGTCGTTTGCGTAGAATTCTACCTGCCTTCCTACTGGCCGTGTTGCTGCTTGTGACTTCCTGTAGGGCGCAGGATACCTCTCCTTATGCCAAGACGCAGCAGGAAAGTACCCAGAGGGGTGCTACTCCAGCTGTTGCCAGGAAAGCCGAACAGGGCAGCAGCTTTAACAAATTCTTTCCCAAATCTGCTGATGGCTACCAGGTTGTAGCAGCACAGGAAAAGAAAGGGTTTGCCGAGTATAAGCTGAACAAAGGCGGCAAGAATGTTGCCATGCTGTCTATTAACGATATAACCAGCAATCCAAGTGCGAAGACGAAATATGAGCAAAGTAGTGCAAAAATTGCCGGTTATCCAGCTGCTGAAGCTCCGGGTAAAGGTACTGGGATTCTTGTAAATAATCGTTACCAGGTAAAAGTGCAATCTCGCGACGATTCGTTTACGAAGAACGATCGCGAAGCTTGGCTGCAAAAATTTAACCTGAGCGGACTTGCCCAACTCAAGTAAATTTTCTTGCCATACCGTTCCCGATCGCAACCATTAAACAAGGATTTTTTTTGTGAGCAAAACGATTTATCAATTGGTGGATGAACTGCCCACTGGCGGACTGACCGTGATGTCGCTGCGATCGCTCGATTTTGCCGTTCCCGGCGAGTGGCAAAATTTGGTTGGCTTTGACAACACCATTCGTGCGGTCACTGGCGAAACCGACCCAGATCTCATCCGGCAAATTGGCGAACGCGCCATCTATCTATACAACGACAAATCTCAGGGATACCAAACAGCCCTGTGGCTCTACCAAACTGTTGATAGTGCTTCTTCTGTGTTGGGTGCAGCTGCTTTAGCCAACAAAGTTGGTGAGAAGATCCCTCTTTTGGGTTTCTTAGGCAATATCACTCCCAAAGCGGACAAAGCTCAAACTATTGACCTAGCCGTAAAATTGGTGGTTGAGTTAGTAGCTTTTTGCCAAATTAACGGTATTCCCGGTGACAGTATTGGCGATTTCTTGGGAGCTTTAGGCGACTACAGTGGCGAGTCTCTGATGCGGATGGCGGCGCTAGTTTGCTTTGATGGTCTGATTCCCCTTGGCCCGGACTTTATCCAAATGGTTCTCTCAAGGTTCAACAACATGAGTCCGCAGGAATTGGAACACAATCAGACCTTTAAAGGTGTTAATGATTTGATTCCTGGCGGTAGTTCTTCAGGTAAACTGGGTTTTATTAACGAAAGCTTTAGTTCCGTTTCGGGTTGGATGAGCGACTTCGTTAACTCTCGCGGTTTGACACCACAAAATGTTGTCCACAATCTGTCAAGCTTTATGGATGTTGCTGATGACAAGCTAGATTATCTCGGTGCTTTTCTGGATGTGTCAACCAACTACTACGAACACACTGGCATTCAAACTCTGGCTCGTCGCCTAATTGAACGAGCTGTTGCCGAAATTTAGAGAAAAAAACATGGCAATGCAAATCGCACAAGCATCAAAGGCGCGTCTAATTGAAGTTTTCTCCGCCATTCAAGGGGAGGGACTCAATGTGGGTACGCGGCAAATTTTCATCCGCTTCGCTTTGTGCGATTTGCGCTGCCATTTTTGCGATAGCGCTCATACCTGGGGTGTTCCAGAGATATGCAAAATTGAGAAAACGCCGGGATTGCGCGACTTTGAAACTCACCCCAATCCCGTGGCGCTACCAGATTTGCTGGAATGGGTGGGGAGGCAAAATCAACCGGGATTGCACGATAGCATTAGTTTGACTGGTGGGGAACCGCTTCTTTCTGCGCCTTTTTTGGGGCAATTTTTGCCAGAAGTGCGATCGCTAACTGATTTGCCAATATACTTGGAAACTGGCGGTCATCGTCCAGAGCAATTATTACCGATCTTGCCATACTTGGATTCGATCGGCATGGACATCAAGTTGCCTAGCGTCAGTGGCGAAAATCGCTGGCAAGTTCATCAGGAGTTTTTACATCTTTGTCACGATGCACAAGTAGAAGTATTTGTCAAGATAATTATTTCCAGCCAAACCAATACAGCCGAGTTAGAACAGGCGGGAGAGTTGGTAGCTTCTGTAGATGCCTCAATTCCGGTATTTTTACAACCAGTAACCCCAATACTGGGTAAGGAGTCGGTGGTTGCGCCAAGGCCCGATCGCGTATTAGAATGGCAATCATTAATGAAGCGTTTTGTCAAGCAAGTGCGAGTTGTACCGCAAACTCATAAGATGATGAATCAGCTGTAAATTACACCATAACATCATCGATCGCGCATCCAACTAAACACCTGCACAACTGTCAAAACTAAGTTCATGTCCGGCGGGACAGGCAGGCGATCGCTGTTTTTGTGTAAACTAATACGAGCATCAGGGAACAATACCACAATAACCTCCTCGGTCGGATCGATCAACCATCCTAGCTTTGTCCCCTCTTGCAAGCAGGTTGGAATTTTGGCAATCAACTTAGTAGTACTTTGGTCAGGGGAGAGGATTTCAATCATCCAATCGGGTGGGCCTTCAACAGGGGTATTTCCAGTAGGAACTCTGTTTTTGTGGATAACTGTAATGTCGGGAACGACAGAATTGCTGGTGAGAGTACAGCGTAGTTCTGGAAAAGCTTCATAGGGTGAGTTTGCTCGATCGATCGCAGCAGTTAGGCATTTCTGTAAAATGCTATGGTGAGCTGTGGGCATCTGTTTTTGATTTGCTTGTCCGTCCACGAACTCCCAAGCAGGCGACTCCTCAATATTCGGCAATTTCAGGAAGTTTTGTAGGGTGAGTGGTTGGGTAGAGGTAGCCATCATAATTCGGGTTATCTCATATTAATGATTAATTAAAATGAGGTTTGTGCGATCGCAGTTTCAAATTCCTCCAAAGCTTGATAATTTCCCACTTGCCAAGCACGTTCTACCACAGGGGGAATTATCTGCGCGATCGCAATATCTGGAAAATTAGGACTGGTGTCAGATTTGATGTACTTTCCATCTCTAAGCAAATAGATAGTGAGTTTACCACGATCGTAAACCCATAATTCTGGAACTGCGATCGCTTCATAAGCATTGAGAGTAGTTTTAGAAGTAACATCTGTCTCGATCGCCAGATCGGGTGGCGGATCGCCTGGTTCAAGTCGGCGACGACCGATCATAATTTGATAATTTTCAATATAAAAGCAAGCATCCGGTTCAACACCTGCTACTCCTTCACGTTTAAATGTAGTTGAGCCAAAAGGCTGGTATCGAATGCCTACTGCCTTTAGCAATGTTTTAACAATATCCGAGATCAGATCTTTGGGAATTTCGTGTTCTGGTAAAGGAACCATGATTTGTAAAGTACCTTTGCTGTAGGCAATTCTTGTGCTTCGCTTTTCTCCCAATTCCTGCAAAATCGATTCAAATTCTAACCAACTCACGTTTGAGATCGTTACCACACTACCAGGTTCTAGTTTGATCTGGCTAACAGGTTTGAGGATAAGGGTAAGAGTGGTCATTCGATTTTGGATTTTGGATTTTGGATTTTGGATTAAAGAATTGATTTTTAGTGTAGGTTGGGTTGTGGAATAGAAACCCGGTTTCTTCCAGAAACCGGGTTTCTATTCCAGGTTTCTATTCCAAAACCGATCGCCTAACTGTAAATATCTTCCGATTGGGAAACTTCGCGATTGGATTTTATTTTGGCTTTTGCCTTGTTAGCGCTGCGTTTGAGGGCTTGCAGTCGCGCTTCGTACTTGTTGCGCTGGCGTTTGGCGGGGGTGAGGTCGATCATGGCTTTCAAGGCGCTACCCAGACTTTTGTAGGCGTTGGGGAGGGAATAACCGAAACGGGTGGCGAGTGCGATCGCTTTCTCATCGGCGTCGTAAGCTTCCTTCAAGGTGCGATCGGCATTATTTTTCTGATACAGCCGCCAACCCGACACGCCGCACAGCGCCAGCGCCAACAACAGCAGCAAACCATCTTGCACCCACAATTCTCCCACAGCGCCACCCAAACCGATCGCTAGCGCCGCCATTTCCCACCCATCTCTGGGGATTGTATCGTTTTGAACGCGGGCGACCTCGTGCCAAAACAGCAAATTACGCTGATCCAGCGCCAATTGCTCCCATTTCACCAAGTCTATTTGAATTTCCACCTGGTCTTTACCGATTTCTTCGCAGCGGATCAGGGTTGGATTTACTTCAGTCGTTCCTTCAACTGTGACCCAACTCTGCATTTCTGGCGGCAATAAGCTTTTCAAACGCCGCAGTTCACTCATTTCGGATCTAGCAGAGGAAGTTGCATAAGATGTCATAAGTCCAACCCCAGCAAGTTAGCAGCAGAAAAAAAGGTCTATTTTAGAGTATACCTTTACAATTGTATGGGTTAACACAGAGGTCTGGCTTGAGTGGCGATAAACTGCTTTGTAGTAACGCTCGGACGCCATTCGCTCTCACACCGCTGGCTCAATCCCAGCCGATCGCAACTGAGCTGCCAAACGTTCTGCCCGTTGGCGTTCTCGTTCCACTAACTCCGTTCCCCACAATAACATCTGTCCGGTTTCATCCCACCAACGCAACCAAAATCCCGTCCTGTTTGCCTTAGTTCCCTGCCAAACTCCCAGAAATAGTCCGATTTGAGGAATCCAGTAGCGATTGTTAGCATCCGCTGGAGCTACCTGGTATCTTCTCGCAGCATTTAATTGATATAATTCTAGCCATCCCGCATTTGGCTCGAAAATGACGTAGTTCGGCACTTGCAATATCCGCTCGTAGTAATACCACTTACCCGGCGGATATTTTGACTTTATTGAGTATTCGCCTCCCTCAGTCTCAGACAAAAACTCCATTACTGCACCCGGAACTTCCCCTTCCAAATTGGGAGTATAGCTGCGACGGTTTTGATTTGGGGGAGTAGTCGGTTGTACGGAACGTATATAAAACCAATCAGGCGCTTTCACGACCGTTTTTCCCTCGACAGTCGCACAAATCCCAAAATTAGTTCCTACTAGCATTGATTCCTGTAGTTTTCCCGATAGTTCCAAAGCTTCCGTCAGTGCAGATGCTAAGACTGGCTGGTTGATATTGTCCACTGGTTCGTCATCCAAAACAAAGTTGTCTGGTAATTTTTCCCAGGTGATATTTAATTCTGTGGTATTAACTGACATACTGCCTTTTCTCCCCCATTCATAATACTACAGCATAGCAAACTCTTATCTTAGCGCTATCTCATCAAAGCCGATTTTTTATAAGCACCGCAGATAAACGCAGATAATTATCTGTGTTTATCTGTGGTAAAAAAATCTTTTGCCAATTATTTCTAACACTTTATCCTAGCTTGTCGCGATCGTGCGGTGACTCCAAATCAATTATCGGCCCTTTGGGAACAATCCGAGTTGGATTAATTTTGTTATGACTGATATAGTAATGCTGTTTGATGTGGTCTAAATTGCAAGTTTCCTTCACTCCCGGAATTTGGTAAAGTTCTTTTAGATAATTTCCCAGATTGGTATAATCCCAAATATGACGTAAATTGCATTTGAAATGACCGTAGTAAACCGGGTCGAAACGCAAGAGAGTAGTGAACATACACCAATCGGCTTCCGTAATTTTATCCCCGCACAAATAGCGCTGTTTTGCCAACACTTCATCCCAACTATTCAAAGCGTTGAATAAATCCGTCACACCTTCTTCATAAGCCGCTTGACTGGTAGCAAATCCTGCTCGATAAACGCCATTATTAATCGGTTGATAAATCGCGTCGATCGTTTGGTCAATCTTTTCTCGTAAATCCTCCGAACAGAAGTGCCAATCCGACTTAGCAAAATCTTGGAATTGCGTATCCAACATCCGAATGATTTCGCGAGATTCGTTATTTACATCAAATTCGGCTACAATAAATTTACTGTATCAATCAATTGAACAAGCAGAGGCTACTGCTGATGCTGGAGAAGCAAGCGTCCAAGAAATTAAAAGAAGCTGGAACCTACCATGAACAACGAAAAGAGAATTCCTGATGCCGAAACGAGAGCAAGAAATGTAGCTCGTATGCGCGAAGTTAATCTAAAGTGGGATGAACTGAATATGATGCTGGATAAAGCGATCGCACAAGCTGAAATGGATTTGCAAAATAGCCCCCTTTATGCCAGCCGTCGCCGTCGAGTAGAGAAACAGTTAGAAGCTTTAAAAAAACAAAATTTAGAGGTGGAAAACAAAGAACTTTAAAAGCCAAAGATAGGGAAGTTATAGAGTGCGATCGCACTATTTTTAAATCCTATTTTGCGCTATTGAGATGGCGATCGCACTCAGCCAATTGCTGTCTATGAATTAAGTGCGATCAAGCTATAATTATAAAAACTAAATTACAACTTTATATTATTATATTAAAAGGACTGTATTGGGAATTAAACTTAATGGCAAAGCTACCAGGAGAAACTAAAGCTACCATCTTAAATCTGCTCGGACAATTGGCAGAATTGATCGATGAAGCCGCAGCAACAGAATCAGTAATTGCCGAACAGTTCGGTGAGACAGAGATGACTATTTCGACACTGGATGACTTACTGAATGTGAGAGAACGGCTGAGAAATCCTTATAATCGTCTGTGTAGGCTTTTTCTACAAGTTTCAGAATTTCAACCCACTGCTCCTGCGGCTGTGCTAGATTTACTGTATCAGACCATTGAAGATGCTGAAGCAGCAATGGCAGCTTCAGCTGCTAGTATTCGAGAAGCTAAAATAGATTTTGAATTACCATGAATCAGCCCAAAAAATTGCCAGACCCAGAAAAATTAAAGCGCACGCACGAACGCTTTCAGGAAACTATCCGCCAATTGGATGTTTTAGATTTGAAGTTAGCGCAATTAAATGCCATGATGGAAGTAGAATTGTGTCAACAACGGTTAAAAAGACTTGAGAGAAGAAATAAGCAAGCGGTAGTTTCAGAAAGCAAAGAATGATGGTGTAGGTATGAAATGAAAGAGGGCGATCGCACCCCTAATTTTCCCCCACACCCGCCAAGGAATCAATTCCTTGGCTAATAGCGAAAGTCCGTTTAAACGGACTGAAAGATTAATATTAAGTCCACTTGTAGGGGCGGTTTAGCAGATATCCTTTGTTTCCTACAGATCACCTCACAACAAAACCCGCCCTTACCTTCGCTATAACGCTACACTAATAACCTGCATCTCCCCAAGTCCAGGTACGTTGTTGCGCTTTAGCGCCATCTCCAGGTACGTTGTTCCAACCCCAAAAATCCGGTTTCTTACCCGTGAGATACACCAGAAACCCGGTTTTTCCAAAAAACCGGGTTTCTTAACCCCAAAAATCGCTACAATCAAAAATATTCGCAACCCTTGGTGCAGCAGATGTTGGCAAAAATCTGGCGCTGGCTGAAAAAATTGTGGCAGCAACTATTAGGAAAACCACCCCAACCTTCCCCCCGTAGCGCGGGAACTCCAGGGCGGGTAGAAAAGCAACGCCTCAGCGATGCAGAATTTGAAAGTTTGTTTTTGCAACTGCTGGATAGGGTGGAAGAAGGCGCGAGTCGGGGGAATATTAAAAGCTTTTTTATTACCAAAATTATTGATGAAGATGAATTGGCGGCGTGGTTGCGTCGCTTTGGCAGCAAGTTGTTGGAATCACCGGAAACCCATCGGAAATTAGCGCGGCGGATGGTGCAATTGGGTAAGGTTGCTGGTGGGGAATTGGGAGATATGGCGGGAGAAATTGGCAGGGAATTATTGGGAAATTCAGAAACTCAAACAAGCATTGTTGCCACATCTGTTATCCCAACTGTTAATAAGCAAACTGCCAATACAACAAATTCTGTTTATGTTGATGTTGCAGTAGATGTAGATGGGGAAGCTGTAGAGTGGTTTAAGCTCGGCGTTGATGAATATAATGCTGGTAATGTTCAGGCGGCACTTGGTTGCTTTCAACGGGCGCTCGACATTTCCCCTAACAACCACATTGCCTGGAATAGTTTGAGCAGTGCGCTGAGTGACTTAGGGCAGTACCAAGAAGCAATCGAAGCCTATCAACGGGCGCTCGACATTTCCCCTAACAACCACATTGCCTGGAATGGTTTGGGCAATGCGCTGAAAAACTTAGGGCAGTACCAAGAAGCAAGAGAAGCCCATCAACGGGCGATCAACATTTCCCCTAACTATCACCATGCCTGGAATGGTTTGGGCAATGCGCTGAGTGACTTAGGGCAGTACCAAGAAGCAAGAGAAGCTTATCAACGGGCGCTCGACATTTCCCCTAACTATCACCATGCTTGGAATAATTTGGGCGCTACGCTGTATGACTTAGGGCAGTATCAAGAAGCAAGAAAAGCCTATCAAAGGGCGCTCGACATTTCCCTTAACTCCCACCATGCCTGGAATGGTTTGGGCAATGCGCTGAGTGACTTAGGGCAGTACCAACAAGCAATCGAAGCTTTTCAACGGGCGCTCGACATTTCCCCTAACTTCCACCATGCCTGGAATGGTTTGGGCAATGCGCTGAAAAACTTAGGGCAGTACCAAGAAGCAAGAGAAGCTTGCAATCGCGCTTTAGAAATAACGCACAATCAATTGTGGCAAGCTTGGGCAAATCGAGGTTGGGCAATCTATTACTTACAAGGCTATCAAGCAGCATTGCAAAACTGGGATAAAGGGTTGCAATCTCTCCAACCAGAGACACGCGACTATCAAGAAGGTTGCGCGACATTGCATCAGCATAAAGGCGATGCCCACTATCTTTACGGAAAACGACAACCAAATCCCCACCCCTACTGGCGCGAATCAAGAAACAGTTATATCACCGCCCTAAAAACACTTTCCCGTTCCCAAACTTCCATCTTAGGAGAAGTTCTGGTAGCACAAGTTAGCCCCCGCTTCCAGTTACTATATCTGGAAATATTGCAAAAATTAGCCAAAGTCTGTAACGCCCTCAACTACCAAGAAGATTTTCAGCTATGTTTGGATATTGGCGATACGATGCTGGAAAACTTGCTACTGGAAACTGATTCACAAGAGAGGAAAATCCAGTTAGCCAAAAAGTTCGCCACATTCAGTCAATTGCGAGTAGTGCTGTTAGCGCAGTCATCGCAACTAAAAGAAGCACTTTTGTTAGCCGAAAAACGGAAAAATCTCTGCTTGCGTTGGTTGCGCGAATCCCGTTATGTGGGAATGTTAGATGAAACGCCGCTACAATATTCCGAAATCGAACAATTTCTCTCTCCCGGTATGGCAGCAATTTACTGGCACTACAGCCCTGCTGCAATTACTACTTTTATTATCAAACATAACGGTATTCAGATTCATTTAGAAGAACCCCCATCCCCCAACCCCTTCCCCCGCAACGGAGGAAGGGGAGAAGGAGAAGATGATAGCGATTCTCTTACCCCCTTCTCAGTATCGGGTCGGGATTCCCTAAACTCAGCAGAAGAACCCCCATCCCCCAACCCCTTCCCCCGCAACGGAGGAAGGGGAGAAGGAGAAGATGACAGCGATTCTCTTACCCCCTTCCCCCTGCAAAGAGAAAAGGGAGAAACTGAAACTCAAACACAAACAGAAAAAACAACCTACACTCTTGCCCCCCTCCCCGTTGCGGGGAGGGGCTGGGGGTGGGGTTCCACCGCTAAGCAACTCCAAAAGTTTGAAGATTGGTTAAAAAAATGGAAAAAAGATTATCAAACCAACCCCAAAGACGCGAAGGGCGCGACGAAAGAAAAACAAACTTGGCGAGATAAGATGGCGGATAGATTGGATAAGTTGGGTAAGATACTCAATGTTGAGGGAATATTAAATAAGATAGGCGATGATATTACTCAGTTAATTTTGATTCCCCATCGCGACTTGCATTTGCTACCCCTGCATTACCTCTGGCGGGAAAAAGATTTTACGATTACTTATCTCCCCAGTCTCCAAATTGGCATCGATTTGCGAACTGATACCCCATCCACTCCCACAAAACTCCTCAGCATCGAAAGTCCCAGTCGTTTAGAATATGCCGAAACCGAATCGCAAATTATTGCCCAACTTTACGACAATCCCACCTGCATTAAAAGCAGTAAAGCTACCAAAAATACAGTTATCGCCGCTTTCTCCAATTCTGCCGACATCTTCCATTTTACCGGACATGGCGAACACAATATCCATCAACCCCTAGAGTCAGCTTTGGAATTAGCCAACAAAGAAATGTTGACTTTGCAAGATATCTTCCAACTAAACTTAAAAGGCTATCAACTCGCTTGTCTTTCCGCTTGCGAAACAGGTCTTACCAGCAAACAAGGTATCATGGATGAATACGTTGGTTTAGTCAGTGGCTTTTTGGCAAAAGGCGTAACTCATGTTGTCACTACTCTTTGGCAAGTTGGCGAAACCGAAACAGCTTTGATGATGATTAAATTTCACCAATTATATAAGGATAACATCCCTCCCGCTTTGGCACTCCAACAAACTCAAACTTGGCTTTCTACTCTCACCTTCGCCGATTTAATCCAATGGTATCGCCAAGAATCTGCTAAAGTAGAGAAATATACTGGTTGTTGGGAAAGTTTGCAGGGTTTAATTGCCAAAGCACAAGAAAAAGCCGAAAGTAAGGGAATGAATCATCGCCCTTACGCCCATCCCTACTACTGGGCTGGATTTATCGTATCTGGAAATCAGATTAATTGTTTTGGTGTAGGGACACGGCATAATTAAAATTTGTTGATTACCAAGATATTTTATGATGCCGTGTCCCTACAAAAATGTTCCTTGTTAACAACAAACCAATCATTCCGAAACACCCAATAAATCTATGCGAGAACAAGATATCAAAACCATTCGGGCTTTTTTAATCGCCCTTTCTCAGCTAGAATCACCTCTAGATGAATCTATCCAAAAACAGCTTAATCAGTTAGGGGAAGAATTAGCAACTGACGTGGAAGAGGCGATAGAAAATCTGCGAAAGCTAATTTACAAACACGACTTCCTGAAAACCTTATATCAACCCGCCCTAGAATCTTTGCAATTAGCTTATCAAGCCCAATCGCGCAATAAATGTATCTTACCATCAGATAGCGAACCGGAAGGGGAAAACCTGGAATTGGAAAATTTTAGCCTCCCAACTGACTCGCTAAAGCTAATCAAGCAAATCTTTGAATCGAACAACTCTGTTAAAATAACCCAAGGCATCCAACAGCAATTACAATCACCAAATCAAAATCTATCTCCTGCTGAAATAGTATCCGATGAACTTCCGTCTTCTACCGAGTCTAAATATCCCCATGCGTGGGTATATATGTTTTGCTAATGACTAATTTAATCTATTCCCATCTATTTCTGTTTACCTATCACCTGAAAACCGGACAAACTTTTCAGGAAGATACTGATATCCCGAAATACAATGAATTCCCAAATGGTTTTTATTCTCGTCACACCTTAGCAGATACTGACAGTCTACTAATTGCTTGTTCAGTAGAAAATAAACATAGTTCTCCCGATGTTCTTCCCTTTCCCGAACTCAAAAAAACATTATTAGCCAAGAGAGAAGAATTGGCAATCTCTGGCGAACTATTGGGAAAAACTTGGCTAATTACGGGTTATTTACAACCATTTTCCTCACATGAAGATGCTGCCAAATCAGCTTATGAATCTTTGAATTTCAGCAAATGGCGCAGTCAAGAAGCTGGAGAATTTATGGGGGCTAAACTTTTTGAAATTTGGCGAACGCCCCATAATTGGGAAAACTTAGAAACCGAAAACAATCATGTTTTAATTATAATCTATCCAGACCTAACTGCAATGATAAATATGGCTAAATTTTATGAAGATTGGCGACAGTTATTTTGCTATCGACACAAAATAGTTTGGGCTTACGGCAATACCCGCCAAATCAAACCATTGTTAGCAGCCAAGTTTTCTCCCTCCCTAGAAACTCTAGGTAAAATCCAACTAATTTCGCCCGAACCTAACTTATTAGAATCGAAATTAGACCAATTAAAGCAATCCTTAGATGAAAATTATAAAACCCTGCGTTTCTATGCCGAAGGAATCAGCTTGCTAGAAGTGCAAATGCAAACAATTAAAACTAATAATTACAATTATTTAGAACGACTAAAAACTATTGAAACTAAAGCTAAAAAGATAGAACCTAATCATCCAAATAACCTAGATATTCTGAAAAAGTTCAGCGAGATTGTCCAATATAAATATCAACCCCAAGTAGAAGAAGATAATGCCGCACTCAGTCCCGGATTGAGATTAAGAGAGAAAGAAATAGACACGATTAGAGGCATTGTTGAAATAAGGCAAGCGCAATTAGATGATATAATAGAAAAGCGCGATCGCATCTTTCAAGAAACAGTACAAGAATGGGGAATAGGCATAGGAGTAGCAGCCATAGCAGCCACATCCATATCACCCTTCATTCCCAACATCACCAAAAACAAATTAACTGAACCCTTCCCAGCAGTAGAAGGAGTAATCAACTTTTCCTTAACTTTTATCTTCAGTATAATTATCGGCATTATAGCCAAAAATAAAGCTAAAAAATTGATTAAATCCCGTCGTTCTTAATATCTTAGATAATTAACTGGCACTTTTCTGTTGATTTTTGTACCTTAAAAACTCAGCAAAATCTCTAACTTCTGCTACTAAATCATCAGATAAATCATCCAAAAGTGCTGCCAAATGCGCCCGGACACCCATTGTTTCACGCGCTGGCACAGTTAACACCAATTGGTGAGGATAGGCGGTTTCTACACCAATTGTTTCCATAAATGAGCCTTCCTCATCCTGCGTTGCTGGCAGAAAATTTCCTTGTTCATCGTATTTAACCCAACCTCCAAATAATTCCACAATATAAGCTTCCCCATCATTCAGAACTTCCACAATTGCGCCAACGATTCCCACTGGTGCTTTTCCGCCATCAGTTAAGGGAATTTCTTCTGTTAACTTTACGCCATCAAATAAATTAAATTTTTTCATTGTAAACCCCCTAATCTATCTGGTACTGCTGTGACAAATTTCGCGACATCTTCATTAAAAAGAACAATCCAAACTGTGCGTATTCGACGCGATAAACCAGAATTTCCGGTAAGCTGGATATAAGCGCGAAAAAGCTCACCTTGGGCATTCTGACTCTGAGGTTGTAGGATATCTAACGATACTGCTGCTAGGATAGCCTCTCGAAATGCTTCTGGCGACTCATACCCCATTACCTCACGCCAAAACTTTCGCTTATCTCCACCTTCTCCCGGTTCAGCAGCACGGTTGAGGAGATACTGCGCTTTAGCAATGGTAAACTCAAAACTTGCTGGGGAAGTCATGGTTGCTATTTTATCAAAGTCTAAAACTGATTGATAGGGTGGGAGCGATCGATCTTTACAGTATAGGAAAATGGGAGTGCGATCGCTTGATGACTTTGCAGACAACTTCATAGTTAGATCTGGCAGTGGACTGGGAATACTGAGTACGGTACAATTTAGCTTATGCGATGCGCCGCTGACCATTAAGTAAGTAGTAAAAGATTATGGAACCAGTAGTTACAGCAAGTTTTACCCTCGCTAATTGGATTGCCAAAGGTCTGGCAGATGGAAGCTTTGAACGATTTGGTGGTGTAATTCGGGAAGCAGCAACTGGACGTGTCGTTACTTTTTTGCGGGAGGCTGGCTCCACTGTCGCTTCTGTACCACAGCAATTGCAGATGGCTCAAGGTGCTTTGATGGTGACTTCTGCTGCTAGCGTACTCAGCCTGGGTGTATCCGTGATGGGTTTTGCGTTAGTAATGCAGCGCATCAACGAACTAGAAGAACGCCTAAAACAGACTGAGGAACTTTTGAAAAAGATCGATCGTAAAATTGACCTTAGCTTCTATGCTAATCTTCGCGCTGCACTGGATTCGGCAGTTAGTGCATTTACGGCGAGCAAAGGAGAAACCCGCCGAAGTATGGCGATTCTAGCTATCAATCGTTTTCTGGAAGCTGAACATATTTACACTGGCTACACCGACACCGAACTTGAGCAGAAAAGCCAAATTGCCGATGAGTATCTGCTGACCTTATCTTTAGCCTACCTCACTGAAGCGCGTTGCTATCTAGAGTTAGAAGAATACGACATAGCACTTCGTCGCTTTCAAGAAGGAGCAAAAGTTGTACGTTCTCGTATTCAGAAATATGTTGACATTCTACTTACTTCTAACCCCGCAGCATACTTACAGCCTCAGTACAAAGGTCAAATTGATTTGCGTAGACTCACCCGAATTCACCAATGGACTAATCCGGCTCTGGATGAAAACGAGGTTTTTGAGCTTTACCGTGAGAATTTCGTTGAATTCGTGAAAGACCCCAATAAATGGGTAGACTCTCTTCCACCTGCAATCTTAGCTCGTGTTGAGGTTCCTTGGGGTTGGTTTGGCCCAAACCCTGAACATTTGAAGGAAGAAGCTATTAAACGTCTACCCAAAGTATTGGAACGAGTGGAATCAATAATTGAAACCTACCGCCGCTTGGAAGCTTATCAAGCAGAAATCCAAGCGATAGCACAACTAGGAATTAGCTTCCATGACTGGCTAAAATTAGCTCCCTCAGAAACTAAACCAGATGAAGCAGAATTAATGTACATCATTCCATCTAAACCACTAGAGTTAGCAATCTCTTAGCTAAAAAGTTTGCGATCGCTCCCTTCTCTCTCTTCCTCTTGGCGTTCTTGGCGTCTTGGCGGTTCGTAAAAAAAGATCGATCGCATCAACTTTACCCCATGATAGCCTTGTTTTGTGATTTCAGCGAATCTTATTGTCGTTCTGTAAAATATTTATTTAGGAAAGCGAATTCCTACAAACTGAGCGTAACCAGTATATTCGGGGACTAAATAAATTGAAAAAATTTCTTTCGATGCTTCTCCTAATTCCATAACTTCCTGCAAATTTTCGCTATAAGCAATGATTCTATTAGCATTATACGCAACATATTGATGAGCATAATCTTTTTTTAACTGCTGGCGATTACGGTTCAACCACTTCAGCATTTCCCGGCTTTCTTCGCGAGAAGGCATTTTACTCATAGATTTACCAGTTTATAAAGGAATAGGAGCGATTTTGAAAAATCGCCCCTCAATATATTTTGGGTAGAGTTTGAAATCACCCCTTAAATTACACTTAAGCGCATTCACTGCGAATCGTTTTGGTAAGAGCGACCGCCCATATAAAGAGCCGTTCCGAGAGCTATTCCAGGCAGTGCAATCACCATCGCCCAAGGAGACTGCCACCAACTCGTTTGCTGGTATCTTTTCTTAGAAAACGGACAAGCTTCAGCAGAATTGACTGAACTCAACAAAATGCCGGTGGCGATCGCAGTCGTAGATAGAATAGCTGCCAAAGACAATTTGGCTTTCATCATAATTTTTCCTCCAACTCTGTTTAGCTTTAATTCTAATCGCTAAGTTGGGAAATGGGGAATGGCGGAACGGGAAACAACGGAGTCGATAAAGCGATCGGCTTCGCGGACAGCGATGAAGTGATAATCCTGGCGGTGAGATGCTTATTTCACGCAGATTTGGCAAAACCCAGATCGCCCTAACACCCTATGCAATTTCTATAATAAGTTTTTTCCCTAGAGCATTGGCATATTTTTCCAGCGTAGAGATACCAACATCTTCTGCGTGATGCTCTATTCTAGAGATTGTAGATTTATTCAAATTTAACTGCCGTGCTAATTCTGACTGCGTTATTCCAGCTTCTTCTCTTGCTTGCGCCAGCAGCACACCAATTTTAAAACTTGCATATCCAGATTCAAAACCATCAGCAAACTCAGGATCGGTTTGCTGGCGTTTCTGGATATATGGCTCTACATCACTCATGATTCTGTCTCCTGCTTAAATAATCTCGTTTTCGCTGTTCTGCTAAATCTATCTGTTGGGATGGAACTTTCTTCCCTACAACCTAATAAAAAAAAGGGCGATCGCACAAGATCGCCCAAACACCTACCTATTCGGAGTGAACTAGGGAGGAAAACTTAAACTTTCGCCTCTTCCCTCACCAACTTATCCCAACCCAAATCTTTCAGGCTGTTATTGCGACGCAGCGGACGAGTCACCAACTCCAGAATATCGCGAGCATTGGTGAAGCCGTGAATTTGAGCGAAAGTAAATTCAACCGACCACTTGGTATTAATACCCCTTGCTTCCAACGGATTAGCATGAGCCATACCAGTAATCACCAAATCAACATTTTGATCTTTAATTCGCTGAATTTGGTTGTAATTATCCGGCTTTTCCACAATCCGAGGAATCGGTATACCCATTTCCGCACAAGTCTTTTCCAACAACGCCAACTCAGCAGCTTGATAGCGTTTATCCATGTAAGGGATGCCGATTTCAGGACAAGTCATACCGCAGCGAATCAGGAAGCGTGCCAGAGAGATTTCCAGCAAGTTATCGCCCATGAAGAACACAGATTTCCCGCGAATTATTTGCAGATAATCTTCTAAACTTGCCCAAATTTGCTTTTCTCGTTCATCCAAACCTTTCGGTTCAATTTCTAACACTGAGCAAATCTTTTCAATCCAGGCGCGAGTACCATCTGGGCCGATCGGGAACGGAGCGCCAATCAGCTTGCACTTGCGGCGACGCATCAAAGTTGTAGCGGTGCGACTCAGGAAGGGGTTGACACCAGCGACATAATAGCCTTCTTCAAGAGTAGGTAATTCCGTAAACCTCTTGGCAGGTAACCAACCAGAGACTTTGATACCTTGCTTCTTCAGTTCCAGAGTAAGTTGGGTGACAACCGGGTCAGGTAGGGAACCGAAAAGAACTAGGGGCGTATGCTTGACATATTCTGCTTCATCTGATGCAACTTCTTCTTTCTTTTTACCGAAGTTGAGCAGTTTAGCGATCGCATTTCGTTCCTCCTTCTCAGATTCCATCACAGGAGCCTTCTCAGGACAACGCGCCGCCATCGCCGCCAACACCGTATCTTCCCCTTGGGTAAAAGCGTAATCCAAACCGTTAGCGCGAGCAACCACGATGGGGATACCCAGTTCGGCTTCCAGCTTGGGAGCCAAGCCTTCCAAATCCATCTTGATGATTTCAGTAGTGCAGGTGCCGATCCAAACGATTACACTGGGATTGCGATCGCGCTTAATCTGCGAACACAGCCGCTTCAATTCCTCATAATCATTCAGCTGAGCCGAAATATCCCCTTCTTCCAACTCCGCCATCGCGTAGCGGGGTTCAGCAAAAATCATCACCCCCATCGCATTTTGCAAGAAATAACCGCAAGTCTTCGTACCAATTACCAAAAAGAAACTATCTTCAATCTTCTGGTATAGCCACGCTACACAGCTAATCGGGCAAAAAGTATGGTAATTACCAGTTTCGCACTCAAAATTGATCGCTTCGGGTTGAGCAACAGTCATGAAATCCTCTCTCGTGCTAGTTCTATAAACTTAAAAATGAATGCGGGGTTCCTTACAGAGCGGGCATTTTGCCCGCTCTTAAGAAAAATTTATGTGAATTCAATTTGAGCGAAGTCTGGCGAGAGGCAGATGTCTTCGAGGAGCTTTAATTATTTGCTCCACGCATCATCATCATCATCCGACTTAGCAGCAGGTTCGGAAAACGGATCGAAACTTATGTCGCCAAAGGCATCGAGATCGTCGTCCTCCAACCCTTTGGAAGATGTGTCGCCAAATTCATCTAGCGTCATATCGCCAAGGTCTATTTCTAACTCTTCAGGAGTTTCGTCACCCCAAGCTTCGAGTTCCGTACCAAAATCCGCATCTGACTCGGCGCTTGGCTGCTCAGATGCCGTTTCGCCAAACTCATCAAGTGCGATGTCGCCAAAGCCATCGTCTTCTTCGCTCAACGCCGCCGATTCCGATGCAGTTTCGCCAAACTCATCAAGTGCGATGTCGCCAAAGCCATCGTCTTCTTCGCTCAACGCCTCAGATTCAGATGAGGTATCGCCAAACTCATCAAGTGCGATGTCACCAAAGCCTTCGTCTTCCTCCACCGACACCTCATCTGAGGTATCGCCAAACTCATCAAGTCCGATGTCGCCAAAGCTTTGCGTTTCTGACTCGATTAAGACTATGGATGGCTCGTCGTCAAAATCATCTATAGCTTCCTCGCTCATCACAACCGTAGTTGTGCGGACAACCATTACTGGTTCTGCTAGAGACTCCTCCTCCTCCTCAAACGCATCTTCGATCGGTGCGGCTGGGGGAGTCACGATGCTAGGTGCTGCTAATGGCTCTGGCTTACTCGCTGGCTTGTTTCCCAGCGCTATATCTGGGTCGATATTTAGCTCCAAAACATCAATCAGCGCATCAGGACTCGGATTGAGCCTAGCAAAGGGTAACATCAACTGCGCTAGCTTCGGCTCAAGCGCGTTAAGTATTCCCAGGATGAGGTGTGAAGGTGGTCGCCGTCCGCCATCTGGAGTTTTTACAGCTTCAAGCTCCATTTGCAGGGCAAGCCACGCATGATTTACCTGATAATATTGCAACCACTTTTGTTTTAGAGCTGCTGTGAAGTCATCAAAAAAAGCCACAGTTCCTCTCCCTCATCCTGAAAAATAGACTTAATTAAACCATCATTAAGTCTAGTTCCTCTTCCTCTGTCTTGACCGTTGGTTTTGTCGGATTTAGATAAAAATCTGAAAGCAAGGAGAACACATCCCGATCCGGAGTGTCATTTGGCACCACACCTTCGGGACAGGCCAGAATTTGATCGGCGATGTTGAGGTAGTAGTCGCAGACGTAGTTCAGCGATGGGTCGCTCTCTGCCATTTCAAACAGAGTTTTGCCCTTGACGCGGGAAACGCGAATATCTTCGATCAGCGGCAGCACTTCCAGCACTGGCATGGGGACTGTTTCAATATACTTGTCAATCAGGTCGCGCTTGGATGTGCGGTTGCCAATCAAACCAGCGAGGCGCAGCTGGTGGGTGCGAGCTTTTTCACGTACCGAGGCAGCAATACGGTTAGCGGCAAATAAAGCGTCAAAGCCGTTGTCGGTCACGATTAGGCAGTAGTCGGCATAGTTGAGGGGTGCTGCAAAACCGCCGCACACAACGTCGCCGAGAACGTCAAACAAAATTACATCGTATTCGTCAAAGGCGTTGAGTTCTTTGAGCAGCTTCACGGTTTCGCCCACAACGTAGCCACCGCATCCAGCACCCGCCGGAGGGCCACCAGCTTCTACGCAGTCAACGCCGCCGTAGCCTTTGTAGATTACATCTTCCGGCCAAACGTCTTCGTAGTGATAGTCCTTAGCTTGGAGGGTATCGATAATTGTGGGAATTAAGAAGCCAGTGAGGGTAAATGTGCTGTCGTGCTTGGGGTCGCAGCCAATTTGCAGCACTTTCTTGCCGCGTCTGGCTAGGGCCACAGAGATATTGCAGCTTGTTGTAGATTTACCGATTCCGCCTTTTCCGTAAACTGCCAGTTTCACGCTTGTGTTCTCCTTAATCGTTTCTTATTAAACTCGCTTGAGTTTTATTCGTCGCTGCCTCTTTCCCAGCATTATTGTCTAACTTCCCAGGAAAATAAAGGGGTTGTCAAGACAAGTATGGGTTTAAAACTGTGTATTTGGACTTATAGACTTATTTTTAGATTATAAAGGCAATTTATTCACTTTTAAATCTTAATATACCTATTTTAAAAGCTTTATATAGTTTTATTTATAAAAAGCGGTACAAAATACAAAAATATGAATTAACCCTCCGAGAATATATCCAGGTAGGGTCAGGCGTGAAACTTGATGTGCGCTCTAGCCTATATTCCACCCCATCCCTTTCATACAAGACTACCGCTGCGTAGCAGCTTAGCCCTGAGAGTGCCTGCTCTAGTTAACTCGAAGTGAGTTCGATTTATCGCAAATTAGTTTAGCTGCGGCTGGATAATTGCCGTCTGGCAAACAGATTCCAGGTTTTTGTAAAGAATGATAAATTTTGTGAGGAGCAAGCACATCCGCCAGCACCGCTAACTCCGCTTGTCGATCGAGATTGCTGTTCTTGCCGCTATCTTTAGAGTGTAGTGATTGAGGCTGTGATGTCTACTCAACCAGACCCTAACGAACTTCTTCGATTGGCAGAGCATCACCTTAGTCGGGTACTGGAATACGATCCTTACTTGAATTTCCCTGGCATCCATGACCGTAGTGCTTTCGGAGCATTAATTTCAAGCGATCCTGCCTTTGCACCATTTGGATTAGATGATGATAGGTACATCATTGCTCGTATAGGCGGAAACTTAGTCACTTCCTTACATAGGAAAATTGGTGATATGTATCAGGCAATTTTCCTATATCTCCTAGCTTGTCGATTTAATTTGACAATAGCTTCAATGAAATTGAATGTCACTGTTAAAATTGGCGAGCGCGATCAGATCCGCTCAACTGATGGTATGGTTCCTATTTCATGTATTACAAATGCTAACCTTCCACTTTTAAAGTCTGACTGGAAGTCAACCAATGGTTTAGCTTTTGAAGTTAGATCCTGTTACCAAATTGGTGATTCAAAACGTATTCAGGCAGACTGGGATATGGCACTCGCATTGCAAGCCAAAAATTTTACTCCTGTGATGCTTGTGTTTTGCAATACATCTTTGCGTTCTCCTCTCATACGTCTTAACAACAGTTGGAATCTTTTTACAGGTGATGATGCCTTCACCTTCATTTACAACCTGACGCAATTCGACCTCAAAGCATTCCTTCTAGTAAATCAGACAACTCTGACAAATTTAGTTCATCAGTCGCTTGCTAAACTTTAACAATTACTGCTGTTTCATAAAGACGTTTACGCCCGCCTCGCTTTCGGAAAACAATAATCTTTTCTACTTTGAATCCATTCATTTCAAACAAACGAGCCAGAATAACTTCTGTGAATATCTCAACTCCTGAAAGACGTGAATTACCAACGATGTAAGCACCTGAAAAGTCTTTATATACAAATTGTCGCAACCTTTGTATGTGTTCGTGTAAATCTAGAAAATATTTTGTCGCATAGTTACACATCAAAATATTCCGCTCCCGGAGTAAGGGGAAGTAGTCTAAAAGTTCCAAGATATCATCATTAGGTACAATGAGGGACTTCATAAGGTTGGAAGTCGCTTTGCCCCAGGTGCCACCAATTGTGTTTAAATCGATCTCCGTTGCCTCATTACGTTCTCGTATAACTTCCATAAAGTGAAGCTGTGGGCGTGTCTGATGCACATAACTGTAGCGATTTGGGTAAGGTGGAGATGTAATTACAGTGGTGACGTTTTGATAACATGGATGGTTATTAGCTAAGCTACAGCATGAGTTCCACAACTCAATTCGTCCCAGGCTGTTGTTATTCAACTGAGCTACAGAAAGAGAACAAATATCAGCTGCAATCTCCGATACCCGCAAATAAATAGTATCGAACACATTGATTGAGCGATTATGCTGATCATCGAATGTGATTGTTGGATGATTTCGATGGATATTCGCACAGTCTAAACTTGCATTATTGACCGCAAGCCAGAGGTACTCTCTAACTGAGTAAAATTCAGATCTTAAGGCAATTTGACGAGCCACAATCAGGTTTCTTAAAACATCTGGTTTCCACCATCGGAAAACATTGTGAATGTTAGGTATTGTGGTGTCAAAAGCGGAGGCTGTCTCCTCAACATTTTTTCCTGCAAAAGCTGATAGTTCTCCCTTTAATGTTTCGGTAAAATCATTCATTAGCCCCAAGCTATCCTGTCGCCAGATGAGCGAATATTCTCCAACGCGCTGAAGTAGTGGGTTAATCTCTAACCCTATTGCTGGGATACCGCGTTTTTGACATTCAATAACTGTTGTACCTCGTCCGCTAAAAGGATCTAGCACAAGCGAGTTATCTCCTACCTCAAAATAGTTGAAAAAGTAACGCACAAGGGATGGCGAAAAACTAGGCGTCAATCTATACCATCTATGGATGCTTTCGTTCTGCCCGGAAGCAAACGTGATGTCGCCGATATCGATTTCTTGGAGTTCATATCGATGGCGCTTCACATTTGTCTCAAAAACTTCGTCAACGCACGACTCTGGAAATAAGCTAAGTTGTCTTACCATTTGTGTATGTTGCCGAGTTGTCATTTTTAACAATTTCAGATTAAAGAATTGTCAATTTAATCCTAAATTTCAAATCTGCAATTCTTCAATTTTAAATTTCCCAAGTTCACTCATACCGCCAAATCTTAATCGTCTTATCATCGCTGCCACTGGCAATAGTCCTACCTTGGGGGCTAAAGGCAACTGAACGAACTTGGTCTGAATGTCCGCCCAGAGTGCGAAGCAGCTTACCGCTGGCAGTATGCCAAATTTTGACAGTATTGTCGCTACTGTCGCTGGCTATAGTTTGGCCGTCGGGACTAAAAGCAATTGACCAAGCTGAACCTGAATTCATCGTCAGGGTGCGAAGTAGCTGACCGCTAGCTATATGCCAAACTTTGATGCTGTTGTCCCCGCTGTTACTGGCGAGAGTTTGAGCATCGGGACTGAGGGCAATTGACCAAACCGAACCGGAATGTCCCATAAGAGTATGCAGCACTTTGCCAGTGGGGAGACTCCAAATTTTGATGGTGTTGTCCCAACTGCCGCTGGCTAAGGTTGTACCGTCTCGGCTAAAAGCGACTGATTCAACAAAGTCTGAATGTCCGGTGAGAACATTCAGCACTTTTCCGGTAACGGAATGCCACAGCTTAATTGTGCCGTCACCGCTACCGCTGGCAAGTATTTGACCATCCGCACTAAAGGCAACGGAAAAAACTGTGACGGAATGCCCTGTGAGGGTATCAATTAGCTTGCCAGTGTCCCACTGCCAAATCTTGATAGTTTTGTCGGCACTACCACTGACTAAAGTCTTTCCATCTGGACTGAAGACTAGGCAGGTAACTGTGTCTGAATGTCCGATGAACCTGTTAATTTGCTTGCCAGTTTCACACTGCCAGATGTTGATGCTATTGTCGGCGCTGCCACTTGCCAAAATTGTGCCATCCCGACTAAAGGCAACGCAGGTAACTGTGTCTGAATGTCTGGTGAGAGTGTGGACGCATCGCCAACCCTGGGTTTTTTGTTGTTGTTCGGGGGTTAATCTTGCTTGTCCGGGGGTTCGGATAGCGGTTCTAGATGCGGAGTCATAAAAATCTTTGAGGATTTCAGATGCGGATTGATAGCGTTCTTCGATCGCATCTTTCAGCATCTTGTCTAAAATTTGACTCATCTGGTCGGTGATATCCCTACCTGTATCCCGCACATAGTCTCGCCATATCCACTTACCTTTGATTGGGTCGTAAAGGTCTTCCAACTGTGCCCCAGTCAGGATCTGCATACAAATAATACCCAAACTGTAAAGGTCGCTGGTTGGGTAAACCTTGCCGCTACGCAGCTGTTCGATGGGTATATGCGCTTGGGTGCTAAATCTAGTACTTGTTTTGATCAGTTTGGTGTCTGCGAGCTGTTTGGAGAGGCCAAAATCGATGAGGACGAATTTGCGATCGCTATTTCTGCGAATAATATTTGTCGGCTTGATTTCCCGGTGAATTATCTGACGGTTGTGAACCAATTGCAGCACTGGCAACAAATCGTACAGCAATTCTCGAACTTGATGCTCGTTAAAAGCTCCCTGTTCCTGCAACTCTTGCGACAAATTCTGGCCTTCAATGTATTGCCGCACCAAATATAAGCGCTTATCTTGCTCAAAGTAGGTCCCTAGCGTCGCAATTTGCGGATATTGCTCTCCTAGTTCTACAAGCTGCTTTGCTTCTTGTTCAAACATTTGGATAGCTTTCGCCATTGCCCCTGAGTTCCCTTGAATTTGCGGCAGGGGCAAAAATTGCTTGATCGCGCAAGCAACGTTCGTTTGTTCTGCATCTTCAGCTAAGAAGGTTCTGCCGAAGGTTCCTTCACCGATTAGCCTGATGGCTCGGTATTGGTCTTTCAGCAGCAGATTTGAGGAGCAACTCGAACACTCTTTTGCCCTAGCTGGGTTCTGGGGCTGTTTGCAATTGGGATTGAGACAATAGCTCATACCGGGAAAGGATACACCTGATTCTATTTATGTTAATACCAGATTGGTAGAAAAGCTGATGGCAAGAGCTTTACTTGCCGAAAACTCTAAAATTAATAACTGCGATGCACCCCGGTTGCCATTTTAATCCAAAAGGGGTACAACGCTAGGAAATTTTGCCGATCGCTTATCCCAATATGTTTGAGGCCAACCCTGGGCGAACGGCGCTTCCTCAATCTTTGATGATGAACTTAATATCATATTTCTTCAGAGCCTACATTATACTTAAGGAATACTTAACAATTGCCCTAAAGACCCTGAGTGCTGAGTATGACCCCACGGATGAATCCGGGGGCCCAGGATAACCGGACTTTTAATTGCCAAGTAATATCATGTCCTTACGCATCGGTTACCTAAAAAATTCCTGTGATTACTCTTATCTGCGTTTATCTGCGTGTATCTGTCTTCATCTGCGGTAAAAATTTAACCAACGATGACAACAGAGAATTTGACAATATCACTCTTATACAATGCAACCGAACACGATGTAATAACATAAAAAAAAAATATTCCCTGATATGCTTTGCCTTTTTTTTAATCATTATCATCAATATAATAATTACCAATGTCCAAAAAACTCCGCCACAGACTGCATATCGTTCCCTCGACTTGATTGATGGAGCAAGATTGTCCAAAGCCCAACTCCCAGGTGAAAATATTGAATTGTACGAAGGGTCAAAACTGGTTAAAGCGATCGCGCCTAAAACAGCAAGCGATGGTATTTTTGAATGGACGCCGGATAAACCAATATTACAGAACTCAGTTGTCCGGGTGACAAGTTTGGAGCATAAAGATATTTTCGGGACTTTACGATTAAATTAGTAATAATATCGTGTCTGGTTGCATCGTTAGCATAAGACTGATATCGTTAAATTGTCTGTTGTCATCGTTGGTTAAATTTTTACCACAGATAAAGACAGATGAACACAGATAAGAATAATCATACGAATTTTTTAGATAACAGATGTTACTGGACATGATATAAGTAGGTGAGTGTAAATAAAAAAATGGGTAGGGCGGACGGCATTTCCCTAAAAAGGGCGGAAATACCCCTTTGGGAATACGCGATCGCCGATCCCTCTGCTGGTTGGCGTTTTTATACAATAACTTTAGCTAGATAAATGAAAATATAGGAACAGAGGGAACTCGGAAGAATGCAACCCAATAATCCAAATCAATTTACCGAAAAAGCCTGGGAAGCGATCGCACGCACCCAGGATATCCTCAAAACAGTCCAGCAGCAATACATCGAAAGCGAACACCTGATGAAAGCGATGCTGGAACAAGAAGGCTTAACCAGCAGCATCTTAAACAAAGTTGGGGTGAACGTGCAAAGGGCGCGTGACTACACCGACGACTTCATCCGACGCCATCCGAAAGTTTCTGGCGGTAGTTCCGTCTATTGGGGACGCAGCGTCGATACCCTCTTAGATCGAGCCGACGCCTACCGCAAAGAGTTTCAAGACGAATTCGTCTCTATAGAGCATTTGCTGCTGGCGTTTGCACAGGACGATCGCTTTGGCAAAGCTTTATGCCAAGAATTTAGACTAGATGAAGCTAAGCTAAAGAATACGATCGCAGAAGTCCGAGGCAGCCAAAAAGTGACCGATCAGAACCCCGAAAACAAATATCAGGCTCTAGAAAAATATGGCCGCGACCTCACCGAACTCGCTCGCAAAGGTAAACTAGATCCAGTAATCGGGCGGGACGATGAAATTCGTCGCACCATTCAGATCCTGTCTCGCCGCACCAAAAACAATCCCGTGCTGATTGGCGAACCTGGAGTAGGCAAAACTGCCATTGTGGAAGGATTGGCGCAACGAATTCTCAGTGGAGATGTGCCGCAATCCCTCAAAGATCGTAAGCTAATCGCCCTCGATATGGGCGCACTGATTGCGGGTGCGAAGTTCCGGGGTGAATTTGAAGAACGCCTCAAAGCAGTGCTGAAGGAAGTCACAGATTCCGATGGTAACATCATCCTATTTATAGATGAAATTCACACAGTTGTCGGTGCGGGTGCTACCCAAGGCGCGATGGATGCGGGAAACTTACTCAAACCAATGCTGGCACGCGGCGAACTGCGCTGCATAGGTGCGACTACTCTGAATGAGTATCGCAAATATCTGGAAAAAGATGCAGCTTTGGAACGTCGCTTCCAACAAGTTTATGTGGATCAACCCAATGTAGAAGATACCATCTCTATTCTGCGGGGTTTGAAGGAGCGTTACGAAGTTCACCACGGTGTGAGGATTTCTGATAGTTCTTTAGTAGCAGCAGCAACCCTTTCGACGCGGTATATTAGCGATCGCTTTTTGCCAGACAAAGCGATCGACTTGATGGATGAAGCAGCGGCGCGTCTGAAAATGGAGATTACCTCCAAACCGGAAGAACTCGATGAGATCGATCGCAAGATCCTCCAATTAGAAATGGAGAAGTTATCGCTGCAAAAAGAAAGCGATCGGGCCTCTAGAGAAAGACTGGATCGACTGGAAAAAGAACTTGCCGATCTCAAAGAAGAACAGCGCACTCTCAATGCTCAATGGCAATCTGAAAAAGAAGTTATCAACGACATTCAGGCTATCAAAGAAGAGATCGATCGCGTCAACGTAGAAATCCAACAAGCAGAACGCAATTACGACCTCAACCGCGCCGCCGAATTGAAATACGGTAATATGACCGAATTGCACCGCAAGTTGGAAGCAGCAGAAACCAGATTAGCGCAAACTCAAAGAAGCGGTAAATCCCTACTGCGGGAAGAAGTCACAGAATCCGATATTGCCGAAATCATCTCCAAATGGACTGGAATTCCCATCAGCAAACTGGTGGAATCCGAGAAAGAAAAACTCTTGCACTTGGAAGAAGAACTACACAACCGTGTAGTCGGTCAAGATGAAGCCGTTACAGCTGTAGCAGATGCAATACAGCGTTCTCGCGCTGGTTTAGCCGACCCAAATCGTCCCACCGCTAGCTTTATTTTTCTCGGCCCGACGGGTGTTGGCAAAACAGAATTAGCTAAAGCACTTGCGGCTTACTTGTTCGATACCGAAGAAGCTTTGGTGCGAATTGATATGTCCGAATACATGGAGAAACACGCCGTATCGCGTTTGATTGGTGCGCCTCCCGGATATGTCGGTTATGAAGAAGGCGGACAATTAACTGAATCAATTCGTCGTCGTCCTTTCGCGGTAATTCTATTCGATGAAATCGAAAAAGCGCACCCTGATGTGTTCAACGTACTGCTACAAATACTGGATGACGGTCGTGTTACCGACGCTCAAGGTCACACGGTAGACTTCAAGAATACCGTCATTATCATGACCAGCAATATCGGTTCTCAATATATTTTGGATATTGCTGGCGATGATTCCCGCTACGAAGAAATGCGTAGTCGGGTGATGGATGCGATGCAATCTAGCTTCCGTCCCGAATTCCTCAACCGGATTGATGAGATGATCATCTTCCACGCATTGAATAAGCAAGAGTTGCGGAAGATTGTGCAACTGCAAGTGCAGAGATTAGGTAAACGATTGATCGATCGCAAAATCTCCCTCAAACTTTCCGATGCAGCTATTGACTTTTTAGCAGAAGTAGGGCACGATCCAGTTTACGGTGCGCGTCCGTTAAAGAGAGCAATTCAACGCGAACTGGAAACGCAAATTGCCAAAGCAATATTGCGCGGCGAATTCAAGGATGGCGATACCATCTTTGTAGATGTGGAAAACGAACGCCTTGCTTTCAAGCGATTACCGCAAGAATTGCTAACAGTTCAATCGAGTTAATTTATAGTAGTGGGGTGGGCAAAAGTTCACCCTATTAATTTATCTAAACCTGATAGCTTAAGGATAGTTACTAAGGAGTTTCAAACTACTATGACACTCGAACAGCTTGAAGCAGAAGTTCTGGCGCTGCCGAAGGACTCTCAGGCAGCACTGCTAGCTCGACTTCTTGCATACTTAGGTCAAACCGATGAAATTGACCAAGAAATTGCAAGTGTATGGGTTCGGGAAGCCCAATTACGCGATCGAGCAATGGACGAAGATAGAGTTACTGGCATTCCGGCAGAGCAAGTGTTTCAGAAACTTCGCGAGTCTTTGCAATGAAAGTCGATTTTTACGATCCTGACCATTCCTACGATGAGCATCGCTACATTATTATTGGAGAGTCAAGTCAAGGTCGATTATTACTTGTGTCCTACACAGAACGAGGTAACGCTATTCGGCTGATTAGCGCTAGAGAAGTAACACGGGCAGAACGAAAAGCTTATGAAGGGGGATGATATGGAAATGGAAGATGAACTTCGCTCAGAGTACGATTTGCATAGTTTGCGTGTCAGGAAATTAGGTTCTGGACGGAAAAGTTTTGGGGGGACGACCATTCATCTAGATCTTGATGTTGCAGAAGTGTTTCCAAATTCAGAGTCAGTCAATGAAGCACTTCGGTTTCTCATTAGAATTGCAAAGGAGAACAAACCACCTCTACCTAGTATGGAAGCTGAAGCTACTCGAAGAGAGCGTGAAGATTATGGAAACAATGCCTTTTGACGAATCGCAGAACTCTGATGACGAGCTTTTGCCTGAGTACAATTTTAAATACCAGAAGGCCAAATCGCTAGATTCGTAATTTTTACCGGAGTAGAAAATTTGGTTATATAAAGTTAAGTCACGCTCTAAAACTGGGCTTTTGATTTTGCGATCGCACTTCCAAAAACATACCTGTGAAAGCCTAGATATTATACTACTATAAAAGCGATATTATCAACTCTATTATTAGCAGGAACTCAAAACCCATGAGCCGCAAAATACTGATTTTTTTGACTGTCTTGATTCTTTCCTTCAATCTATTCACATTACCTTCTATATCTCAAACTATTCCCAAATGCAAGCAACAGGAAGAAATCTTTACATTACAAGTCCCCAACTACGCAGTTCAACACCAAGGAGGAGCGATCGTAAACATGAAACTTGCCTATCGTTTCACGACAGAAGCGATCGACCAGAAAGACTACCCAGATTTAGTGCCACTTAAAAAAGATCTTGATAATTTTTTAATCAATTATCCGAACGAAACAGACTATTGGGAAATCCTTAATAAAAATCTAGTCCAATTTCTCTTAGATAAATATCCACAGATTTCATCTTTGAAGATAGAGATGGGTGTAATGCCTACTCTAAACGAGCCTTTCTTTCGTTCCAGTATCGTCCGCAGCACTCGACGCGAAATGTGCAGTCTCAGTCTTTAACTTTTAGCAAGACTGAGCATAAAGGTTGTATATTGCTTACCAAAGTTATGGATAATTAGCTAATGTGATTTAACGATTATTATCATTTGAGTCAAGTTAATTATTCCATCGGGGGGAAGCGTAACGGCTTTGTCAGTGTTTAAAGTAAGCTTATAAAGGTAGAACCAAAAATTCACAAAATGCAACTGCCAGCTTTAGCGATAGCGATCAAGAGGCTTGTCAAGACTATGGAACTCAATCAGAATTTTTTTGCAAAACAAGCATGGTTTAGTAGAGCCACTATCATAGCGATTTTAGCGGGTTCGATCGCAGCTTGTAACGATACAACAAATAACCCAAATACTGCCACCCTTACTCCTACCCCCACAACAACAGTGGTTGTCACGCCTAGTCCTATTCCCACACAGACTGTGGTTGTCACGCCTAGTCCTATTCCCACACAGACTGTGGTTGTCACGCCTAGTCCTATTCCTACTCAGACTGTGGTTGTCACGCCTAGTCCTATTCCTGCTCAGACAGTCATTGTTAGGGAGCCAATTACCGATTTAGCAATTGTTGGCACCACACCAGATCGGCAGTTGCTTCTTAACAAGCGGGTAGAAGTAACAAATATTAAAGCTCAGACTGTAAATGGCGATCGCACTTTCTGGGTTGGTGCGGGTAATAACCAACAACTGTTCGTTGTTCTCGATCCAGTATTAGATGAAGGTAATGCTGAGAACAAGGTTGTTGTTAAAGCGGGACAGGCACTTAATCTCAACGGTGTCATCAAACCGATGCCAAGTCCCCAGCAAGCTCAAACCCAATGGGGTTTAAGTGCCGCAGAAGCTAAACAACTGAGCAACCAAACAATCTACTTGCAAGCCGATCGAATCAAATTTCTCTAAAAAGCAATCGCTCGTAAATGCGACGGATTGCGTAAATATCCAGCCCGTCGCATTTCATTTAGAGTTTAGTAGATCCCGCAGGACATTGAATATTGTTGCGAACAAGTCGGGGCATAGGGGGAGGTGTTCTTGAGGCTCTATTGCTTTGACAAATACCGGCTATTGTTGTGGTATTATTCCCAGAACCGATCGCAAAAACTGCCCCAGTATAACTCCTTATCCTAGTGTCTTTGGCTGAAGCTGTTGACCGGGCGCTTCTTGGATTTACAACCGCAACTTTGTAGCTGTAATTGCCAGTTTCGGCGCTAATACCTAGCCCTAATTGTCCGAAATTGGATGCAAATCGACTATTTTCAAGATAATAAGCTTGTTGCGCCCTATTCAATGAACTAATTGTGCTTTTACCCTCGTCTTGTTTCGCTCGTATTATCGGGCCGAATTGTTTAACTGAGGCTTCTTTAACTGAGTTTCGATTAGAGTTTATGGTCGGAATTTTTGCGGTGGCATTTATACCGATAGAAAGCACAGTCAACAGTGCGATTAAGATGGAAGGGTAGGCTTTTGTCAACATAAGAACACGGTTAAGTTTGAAAGCCATTTTTCCCTCTTGAGTGTAAAGCCTGTTAATGTTTAGGCTGATTTACTTTTTTAAGAAAATCATCTATCTTTAGACAGGACTTAGGCACTAACCAAGGTTTTGCCCCCCTAGCCCCCCAAATCTGGGGGGAATGAGGAGGGGGGCCTCCAGATTTGGGGGGTCGAAAAGCGTAAGTCCTATTTAGACATATTTTTTAAGCCGATTCAGTAATAACTCAAGTTGCTAGTTAGTTCAATTGGCTCTTGTTCGGAATGGATAATGGGTATGTTGTTGCGCTTTAGCGCTCTTATAGCGCTAAAGCGCAACTACGTATTTAGTGCCTAAATGCGATCGCCCGTACCTACTGAATCGATGTTCTAGACTTTACCGCAGAGAACCTGACGCATTTTCCGCATATTGGTAGGCAAGTCCAAGTGCATTGCTTGTTGAATGAAAATAGATGGCACTGGGATAATGGGTGTTGCCTGTACGCTGTAGGTAAGTATGGTGCCGTTGCCGCAATCTTGTAGCTTTAAGTCTGCTGCAAAATCGATAAAGCTGCCTTTTTCCATGCGGAACTGGATTTGCTGCTGCACTACCTCAAATACCTTTAGGTAAATTTCCACTTCAGCGGTGAAGATGAGAAAAGCTTTTCTGGCAATTTGATACAGACGTTTGCTCTTTCCAGTCAGGCTATCACCTCGGTGTAAAACTTCACTGCGGATCAGGTCGGGAAAGTATTGCACCCAGCGGGGGTAATCAGTCAGCTGTTGCCAAGCGTGCGATCGCAGTATCGGCAGATACATTCCCGCCGTACAGGCACCGCCCCAGGCAGAATGCGATCGCACAAAAAGCAAAATCTCCCCAGATAGCAATGCTGCTTCCTGCCTTTGATTCCACACCGCGCAGTCAGCCCAGGCAATAGAGTCCGATACAGAAGGTAGAGTCATTTTAGTTTGAGCAACTCTTAAATAATACGAATAGGTTTCGGCTTGAGACTTGTCCAACTTATCACCGTCAGGCAAGCATCCCTCCTATTCAACAATTTACCCACGGCTGTTTAAAAAAACGCAAAGTTTATATGAAGTTTTGACAAATTTTTACCGTGATTTCACGGTTATGCAAATTCATACCTCTATGGTATGAAAAAATCAGATGTATACACTATATCCTCCAATCCCCGCAATTTCCGAACTTTTTAATTTATTTTTATACATTCACTTCAGTATTTTCCTCAAGATTTTCGGCAGGCGTGACTCCCGTACCCATGCGATAATAAGTGGGGTAATTACGCGATCGTCTGTAGAGCCAAACTTTGTGAGCATCTCTCGGAATTCTAGAAATTTGAGATTTTCGTCTATTTTTGCGACTTCGATCGGAGTAATGGTAGCCGTTTGGGTGCTGAGAGGATTGGAAATTCTCACCTTTATTCCCAGCGGCGTCATCTGGGTATTGCTTCTGCTTTCGATCGTTACCGGCATTTTGAGCTATCTGCAAAATACAAAGTGGTAATTAGAGGGAAGTGGGGGCTTAGAATTGATAAGCCAAAGAAAAGCTGAAGCCTCTGGAACTTAGTTTCTGGAGGCTTAAACTATACAAAGATCGTTAGGAGAAGACCAAAATGCAAGAATACGTATGCACAGCCTGCGGCTACATCTACAAGCCAGGGCAAGGAGATCCAGAGGGAAGCATTCCAGCGGGTACCCCCTTTAGCGATATATCCGCCGAGGATTGGGAGTGTCCCGTTTGCGGCGCAAAGAAAGTCGATTTTGAAGCATATGATGAACCAACCGATGAGTAATTAAAAAATATCCCGTGTCACAAATATCACTACAAGTTGTAGTAATTGGGGGTGGGGCAGCTGGTTTTTTGGCTGCCATTACCTGTGCCGAAAGCCATCCTCACACCCAAGTAACCTTACTAGAAGCGGGTCGTCAACCCCTCAGCAAAGTGCGCGTCTCCGGTGGGGGTCGCTGTAACGTCACCCACGCTTGCTTCGATCCAGCTGTGTTGGTGCAAAACTATCCTAGAGGAGGCAAAGCTTTGCGGGGTGCTTTCAGCCGATTTCAACCCCGCGATACGGTGGCGTGGTTTGCAGCGCGAGGTGTCCAGCTGAAAACCGAGTCGGATGGACGGATGTTTCCCGTAAGCGATGATTCGGCGACGATTGTAGATTGTTTGATGCAGACAGCTAAGGCAGCTGGGGTAAAACTTCGCACTGGGGTAACTGTTGCTTCAGTCAAGGAGATCCTACCCCCCTCTGTCCCCCCGCCACGGGGGGAAGATCGGGAAGAAATTTTATTTGCTAATGGCAATAAGTTTGAGATCGAATTGAAATCGGGAGAGAAGTTGAAATGCGATCGCATCCTGCTTGCCACCGGCAGTAACCCAACAGGTTACCAAATAGCCAAAGCATTGGGTCATCACATCGAACCACCAGTTCCTTCTCTGTTTACCTTTAACGTACCCGAACCCAGCCTGAAAGATTTGGCTGGTGTAAGCGTAGATAACGTTCGCGTGCGATTGCAAGTTGGAACCTCACCCCCAACCCCTCTCCGTTCAACTGAGAGAGGAGGTAATGGCGAATTTGAACAAACTGGCCCAATACTAATTACTCACTGGGGTTTAAGTGGCCCTGCCGTGCTGAAACTCTCCGCCTGGGGTGCCAGAGTGCTGCACGATTGCCACTATCAGGCAACATTGCTAATTAATTGGCTTCCTCAGTACAATCCAGAAAGCCTGCGTCAAATCCTATTGAATGTTAAATCTCAGTTGGTACGACGCCAGATTTCCACCAGCTGCCCAGTTCTTCTCCCCCGACGCCTCTGGGAATATTTAGTCACCCGTGTGGGCATTAGTACAGAAGATAAATGGTCGGGTATATCTAACAAACTCCTGGATCGGCTAATTCAAGAACTCATTCAAGGCCAATACCAGATTAATGGCAAAGGCGTTTTTAAAGAAGAATTTGTCACCTGTGGCGGCGTCAGCCTTAAAGAAGTAGACTTCAAAACTATGGAAAGCAAATGCTGTGCGGGTCTTTACTTTTCTGGTGAAATTCTGGATATCGATGGCGTAACTGGTGGCTTTAATTTCCAGAGTGCTTGGACAACCGCGCACTTAGCAGGTAACGCAATAGGAGTTAGAGAATAGGGGCAGAGGGGCAGAGGGGTAAGATGGGAAAAGAAGAAGATTTCAGATTAAAGAATTGAAATTAAATCTAAAATCTAAAATCTAAAATCTAAAATTCCTCTCTATGCGCCTTTGTGGTTCAATTTATTCAAAGTCTCAGACAAAATAATGAAATTTAGCGAAATAGTACAAAAACTAGAGTCTGCCTCCAATAGCCTGATATCTAACGCAGCAGTCGATCCTGAAATTATTGCTGTCGCACCGATCGATGAGGCACCTATTGGCACTCTCAGTTACATAGAGGGAGCGAAATTTGCGACTTTTGTGAGGAAAACTTCGGCAAGTGCCTTAATTTTGCCCCAAGACGAAGCGCTACAGAAGCAAGCGATCGAACGGAGTATTGCCTGGATTGCTACAAATGAACCAAGATTATTATTTGCTCAGGCGATCGCACTTTTCTACAAACCCTTCCGTCCAGATGTGGGAATTCATACCACGGCTGTCATTCATCCTTCAGTACAAATCGGTAACGATGTTTATATCGGCCCCCATGCAGTCATCCAAGCAGGGGTAAAGATTGGCAACTACGTCTGCATTCACCCGAACGTGGTAATTTACCCAGAAGCGCAGATAGGCTCTAGCACAACATTACACGCCAACTGCACCATCCACGAACGCACCCGCATAGGCGCAGATTGCGTCATTCACAGCGGTGCAGTTATCGGTGCGGAAGGCTTTGGCTTTGTCCCCACACCCACTGGCTGGTTCAAAATGGAACAATCTGGCTGCACGGTGCTGGAAGATGGCGTGGAAGTTGGCTGCAACACTACAATCGATCGCCCAGCCGTGGGAGAAACGCGCATAGCACAAAACACAAAAATTGACAACCTGGTACAGATCGGTCACGGCTGTCAGGTGGGTGCTAACTGCGCCTTAGCTTCACAAGTGGGATTAGCCGGTGGCGTGAAGGTGGGAAATCGGGTGTTGTTGGCGGGACAGGTGGGAATAGCGAATCAAGCTCATATTGGAGATGGTGCGATCGCCACAGCCAAAGCAGGGATTCACAGCGATGTCGAACCAGGTGCGATCGTAACTGGCATTCCAGCCATTCCCCACAAAGTTTTTCTTAAGGCAGCAGCCATCTACAGCCGCCTTCCAGAAATGTATCAATCTCTTAAACAAATCCAGCGTCGCTTGAGTGACAAGTAATCATCGGAAAAATCGGGAAAATCGCACTGAATTAGTAGGGTTTCCCTCACTCTCTCAATTCATGCTTTAAGACATCATAGAGTCATGGAAAGAGACGCCTAGCTCAATCACCGCAACGGTTTACAGCAACAGTAGCGTATCTCTTACCAATTGTTGAGTAAGCATTTGATTCAGTTCCTGTAAAACATTTAGAAAGGTTACTTGACTTATGAGATTAATACGTTGGCAACCTTACCCAGAAATGGAAACCTTACGTCGTCAAATGGATCGAGTGTTTGACGATCTCACCCAAGTTAACAGCGAAACCCGTACAGCTTGGACACCTGGAATTGAGTTGCATGATGAAGACAAGAATATAATTTTGCGGGCAGAAATTCCCGGTGTCGAAGGTAAAGACTTGGATATCCAAGTTACTCGCGAAGCCATTTCCATTGCTGGCGAACACCGCTATGAAAAGCGCAATGAAGAAAAAGGTTTTTACCACTCTGAATTCCGCTATGGCAAGTTCCAGCGCACCGTTCCCCTCCCAGTTCCCATTCAGAACGATAAGGTAGAAGCTGAATTTAAGAACGGCATCTTGACGCTAACTCTCCCTAAAGCAGAAGAATTGCAGCGTAAAGTTGTCAAGGTGAATGTGCCTAATAACTAAGTAGTAGTGTAGGGTGCGTTGCAAAGCCCCTTTATTACCGCTGAGTATAGGGAATTCTCTATACTCAGCGGCTGTTTATTTAAGAAATATGGCAATAAGAAGTGCTTTCCGGTCAATGAGCCATATTTGGTATGTTGTTGCGCTTCAGCGCTCTTGTAAGTAGGTAAGTGGAAATAAAGTCAAAACTGGGCGGACGGGACGCCTTGCCCCATCTCTAAATCACTATTTTAACTTTATTTACCTGCGCCTACTTAATATCAAATCCGTCTGCGTCGGAATTGTTCGTTTTTACCCTGGAGCGGCCATAATGATTCAGACACAACCGGAAACGATATTACCGGGTTTCTCTTGTGTACTTCATAAGGGCTGCAAGCCGATATAATAACCTATTCATGATTAGATGGCTTATTGTGTTTGGAACCACCTTGACTATGCAGCAAGTAACTACTAGCAGCAATCAGTAGAATCGCAATAGCTAAATAGAGGATTTCTTGGTATGTTGTAATAGGCATTCTCGCAACTTGTTTAAAAATTCTCACTACTAGAACGATTACAATGACCTTTAAAATCTTATCTTTTAGTTCATCTAACGAATGAATTTCCAAAATACGGATTTCCTGATTTGCTCTGCCCACATCAATTTTGGAAATAAATAGTTCGTATATTCCAAAACTAAAAAGCATTAAAACTATTCCGATCAAATAAAGATCGACTCCACCAATGATACTTGTCATTACTTTTGTAGTAAATTCAGAGTGAGGACCTTCAAATTCCGAGTATTGTTTAACTCCTTCAATAATTTCCAAGCTCCCAAGCCAAAATAAATTGATAACGCTAACTAATCCGAACAATACAGGTACGATTGCCAAAAATCTAACACCCCACAGCAAATTTTCTGTAACTTGCTCGACTTTTTTGCTAAACCGCATATACTACTCCTGAAATCTTATCGGCTGATTTTACCATAAATTTTTTATTTTTTTAGTTTATGTAAGACATTTCGTAGCAGTATAGCCATAGTCAGATATGTTAGGACACTATAGAGCTATTCCCCGCCAGGAAGCGACTGTGTTTGCACTCAGGACTAAAGCCGAAGGACTCAGTACTTTGCTATATCTTGATACAGCCCATATTTGGCACCCTAAAGTCTGACTCTACGTATTTGGGTGATTAGAAACTGAGCACTGGCGACTGGGAAGATAATTTAAACAGGACTTACCCACTAGCCCCCCCTGCCCCCCAAATCTGGGGGGAGTAAGCTTCTCTTCCCCCCAGATTTGGGGGGTAGGGGGGCGAAACAAGAAATATTGCGTAAGTCCTCTTTAAATAGTGTAAAGTATTTAAAATTACCAATCCCTAGTCCCCAATACTTAAAAAACCGATCGTGCCGATCGAAGTGCGGAATGGGGCCTAAAATCCCAATTTCTCCAAGACGGGATGAGTGGAGACAATGTGTCGATCTAAACCAAGTTGCTTTGGCTCAATTCCCAGCGCTAAAGCAACCAATTGCGGTAAATGCAGCACAGGCAAACCCAGCTTACGCTCAATCACCTTTTCCACTTCTGGTTGACGAGAATCTAAATTGAGGTGGCACAATGGGCAGGGCGTTACCATACAATCGGCACCAGCCTCTATAGCTTCCTGAATATGCGCCCCAGCCATTTTAAAAGATTGAGTTGTGGCATAGCTGGAAAGCGGCCAGCCGCAACACTGAGTCCGCCCTCTATAATAAATTGGCGTTGCCCCAATCGCCCGAAACACATTTTCCATTGATTCTGGCTGGAAGGGGTCGTCAAATGGGATTGACTTTTGCGATCGCAGGAGGTAGCAGCCATAGAAGGCTGCACAGCGAAGATTGCTAAGCTTACGAGTAACTCGTTCTTGGAGCGCTTGGAGGCCGTAATCTCCAACCAAAGCCCATAGCAGATGTTTAACCTGGGTGCTGCCGCGATAAGGCGAACAACTCTCTTTTTTTAATAAGCCGTTAATCTGTTCTAAGTAGGCTGGGTTGGTTTGCTGGGATTCCTTGAGCCTTTCGTCTACATGACCGATGACTCCCTGACAGGTGCTGCAATGGGTGAGCAGTGGCAGGTTCAATTCCTCAGCTAGGGCAATATTGCGGGCATTGACAGTATCTTCCAACAGCTGAGATTCTTCTTTAAAAGTGCCGGAACCGCAGCAGGAAGCTTTTTTCAGCTCTATCAGCTCAATCCCCAGTGCTTTGGTGAGGGCTGCTGTCGATTGGTAAAGTTCCCGGCAGGCACCTTGGGCAACGCAGCCAGGAAAGTAAGCATATTTAAGTGTCATTTGTCAAGTGTCATTGGTAAAGTGTCATAGATCGCGGTACTGGCTCTTCTTTTATAATCGCTTGTTGAGGGCAATGGGGAATTGGCGATCGCTAAAAGGGAAAATTTTGGCTGGCGACCCAGTCAAGCTATTTGGTGTCAGTTAAAAAATTGGCTAGATCTGGATTGAGCGCGATCGCCATATTCAGATAAGATTAAGAAATGCTTAGAACCATATTTCCCAGAGCGGAAGTTTGGGCAACTGCGATAAGGGATAACTATGAGCGAACAGGAAATTTTTCAGAAAGTTCAAAAAATTGTGGCAGAGCAATTGAGCGTTGAAGCCACTGACGTCAAACCAGAAGCCCATTTTACCAACGATTTGGGGGCTGATTCCCTAGATACGGTAGAACTGGTGATGGCCTTAGAAGAAGAATTTGATATCGAAATTCCCGACGATGCGGCAGAAAAGATTTTGACGGTTCAACAGGCGGTAGACCACATCAACGAAAAAGTGGCAGCATCAGCATAAGAGGGGGTAGGGGCTAGGGGCTAAAAAAGTCAAAAGTCACTCATTCAAAAGTCAAAATCTTTTTTGCCGAATCGTCGGAGTAACGACTATAGCAGGGGCTTTCAAGCCCAAAGTTTACCCGACTAAGTACAGCGTATGTACTACGTTTTTAAGGCGAGTCTACAAAGAACAATATCGGTAGCCTCTATCCTGTAATGCCAGCAGGTATGCCAGGGAGTTTCACCACTTCTGAGGCGCGACGGTTTCTCTAGAAACTCATAATAGCTATGTTGCATAGACCCCGACCTCCCTTTCCTCTCACCGCCAAGCCGAGTACAGCTATGGCGGGAGTCTCCCGGGAGGAATAAAGATGACAGATTTTGAAGGTAAGCGCGTTGTTGTTACTGGTTTGGGCGCGATTACACCCATTGGCAATACCTTAGCTGAGTATTGGGAAGGATTGTTGAGCGGACGCAACGGCATTGGGCCGATTACCTTGTTTGATGCGTCCCGCCATGATTGCCGCATCGCTGGCGAAGTGAAGGGATTTGACCCCCATGACAGCATGGATCGTAAGGATGCCAAACGCATGGATCGCTTTGCCCAGTTTGCAGTTTCTGCTAGCAAGCAAGCGATCGCAGACGCCCAGTTTGTCATCAACGAACTGAACGCAGAACAGGTAGGCGCAATCATCGGCACCGGCATTGGCGGTCTTAAAGTATTGGAAGATCAGCAAGAAATATACTTGACAAAAGGGCCGGATCGCTGTAGTCCCTTTATGATTCCCATGATGATCGCCAACATGGCAGCCGGATTAACCGCTATTCACACAGGCGCTAAGGGGCCTAACTCCTGTTCTGTAACCGCCTGTGCCGCTGGTTCCAATGCGATCGGGGATGCCTTTCGCCTGATCCAGCGGGGATACGCCCAAGCCATGATTTGCGGTGGCACGGAAGCAGCAGTAACACCTCTATCTTTAGCGGGATTTGCAGCAGCGCGAGCGCTATCGAAGCGCAACGACGACCCAGCCCATGCCTCTCGTCCGTTCGATCGCGATCGCGATGGATTCGTCATGGGCGAAGGAGCCGGTATCCTCCTATTGGAAGAACTGGAACACGCCCTCAGTCGCAAAGCCAAGATTTACGCCGAAATAGTCGGCTACGGCATGACCTGCGATGCCTACCACATGACCTCCCCAGTACCAGGTGGAGAAGGAGCAGCCAGGGCAATCCAGCTGTGTTTGAAAGACAGCGGTCTAACTCCAGAACAAGTTAGCTACATCAACGCCCACGGCACCAGTACATCAGCTAACGATGTCACCGAAACAGCAGCAATTAAAAAAGCTTTGGGAGACCATGCCTACAAAGCGGCCATTTCCTCGACAAAATCGATGACAGGTCATCTTTTGGGCGGTTCGGGTGGCATTGAAGCAGTTGCTACCGTCATGGCGGTAGCTAATGACCGAATTCCACCAACCATTAACTTAGAAAACCCCGATGTCGGGTGCGACCTAGATTATGTCCCCAACCAAAGTCGCGCCCAAAAAGTAGAAGTGGCACTGTCCAATTCTTTTGGTTTCGGGGGCCACAACGTCACCTTAGCATTTAAAAAATACGCCTCTAATGGGTAATGGGGAATTGGTCAGTGGTCAGTGGTCAGTGGTCAGTGGTGATTCTCCCCCACTCCCTATTTGACTTTTGAATGAGTGACTTTTGACTTTTCTAGCCCCTCTTAAAACTACTTGCCCATCGATCTCCCTAATGGGATGATGGGGATACTGTTTTGGGGCGATCCAGAGTACCCATATTTCAGCTTACCTACCAAGTTTTCGATCGTCGTTAAAAGAAGAGATTATGGCCGTTGCAACCCAATCACTCCAAGAACTTTGCATTAACTCAATCCGCTTTCTGGCGATTGACGCCGTAGAGAAGGCAAAATCCGGCCATCCAGGACTGCCGATGGGCGCTGCGCCGATGGCGTTTGTGCTGTGGGATAGCTTTATGCGGTATAACCCAAAGAATCCTAAATGGTTTAACCGCGATCGCTTCGTGCTATCAGCTGGACATGGCTCAATGCTACAGTACGCCCTGCTCTACCTGACTGGCTACGACAGCGTAACCATAGAAGACATCAAGCAGTTCCGTCAGTGGGAATCCAAAACCCCCGGACACCCCGAAAACTTTATGACGGCGGGCGTTGAAGTCACAACTGGCCCACTAGGTCAAGGAATTGCCAATGGAGTAGGTTTGGCAATAGCGGAAGCCCACCTTGCTGCTAAATTTAACAAACCCGATGCCACGATTGTTGACCACTACACTTATGTGATTTTGGGTGATGGTTGCAACATGGAAGGTATTTCTGGTGAAGCTTGTTCCTTCGCAGGACACCTGGGATTAGGTAAACTCATCGCTCTATACGACGATAACCACATCTCGATCGATGGTTCTACAGATATAGCATTCACCGAAGATGTTTCCAAGCGGTTTGAAGCTTACGGTTGGCACGTCCTCCACGTCAAAGATGGCAATACCGATTTAGAAGGAATTGCTAAAGCAATTGAAGCAGCAAAAGCTGTCACCGATAAGCCGACCATGATTAAGGTGACAACCACCATCGGTTACGGTTCTCCCAATAAAGCAAACACCGCTGGTGTTCACGGTGCCGCTTTGGGTGCAGACGAAGTAAAACTGACTCGCGAAAAACTGGGTTGGCAACACGAACCTTTCGTAGTTCCACAAGATGCCCTCAACCACATGGGTAAAGCAGTGGAACGCGGCGCTGGCTACGAAAACGATTGGAACAAGACTTTTGCTGAGTACAAAGCTAAGTATCCCCAAGAAGCCGCTGAATTTGAACGTTATATTAGCAGTAAATTGCCCGACGGTTGGGATAAAGTACTACCCACCTACACCGCCGAAGACAAAGCACTGCCCACGCGCAAGCACTCAGAAAACTGTCTCAACAAACTGGCATCAGTTTTACCTGAACTAATTGGTGGTTCCGCCGACCTCACCCACTCCAACCTTACCGAAATCAAGGGAATTGGCGACTTTCAAAAAGGTCAATACCAAAACCCCAACATCCACTTTGGCGTGCGGGAACACGGTATGGGTGCAATCTGTAATGGTATAGCACTGCACGGTTCGGGATTAATTCCCTACGGCGCTACCTTCCTGATCTTCACAGATTATATGCGTGCTGCCATCCGCTTATCTGCCCTATCCCAAGCTGGGGCAATTTGGGTGATGACTCACGATTCGATCGGACAAGGTGAAGATGGCCCGACCCACCAACCGATCGAAACGCTGGCTTCTCTGCGTGCTATTCCTAACCTGACTGTGATTCGCCCCGCAGATGGAAACGAAACCTCTGGGGCTTATAAAATTGCGATCGAAAAAGCCAAGCAAAACGATCCCACCCTGTTAGCCTTCACCCGTCAGAATGTCCCCAACTTGGCAGGTACTTCCATTGAGGGCGTGGCAAAAGGTGGATACATCGTGGTTGATTCGGATGGTACACCGGATATTATCCTGATTGGTACTGGTTCAGAATTGAGCCTCTGCGTCACCGCAGCTGAGAAACTCACCGCCCAAGGCAAGAAAGCCCGTGTTGTCTCAATGCCTTCAACAGATATCTTTGATGCACAGGATGCAGCTTATAAGGAGTCTGTTCTGCCCTCATCTGTCACCAAGCGTTTGTCTGTAGAAGCTGCTAGCAGTTTCGGCTGGCATAAGTACGTGGGTATGGGGGGAGATTGCGTTAGTATCGATCGTTTTGGTGCTTCCGCTCCAGGTGGAGTTTGTCTGGAGAAGTTTGGCTTTAGCGTTGATAATGTTTTAGCTAAAGCTAAGGCATTGTTGGGTTAATAGTTTGAGCGATAAGATTTGGCAGGCAAGATGCCTGTAATACTTGTGGGGTGGGCATCTTGCCTGCTCTTTTTTTTGGTATAATCTGGGCAGGAACGTTCAGTAAAGTGGGCAATAGTTACAGGACTTACGCACTATCACCCAAAAAACCCGGTTTATCGTTTTGACCCTCAAACTGAAATGATGAAATTACGTTAAGAAACCGTGTTTGGAGCGTAAGTCTTAAGTTAATTTCTGTTCAATAATCAGGAAGATATTATGTACGAAGTTTCTAATGAAAAAAATGAAGTTCTCTCTCGCGTATCACCAATAGTAGAAAAGTTGATTCAAGGAAATAGCTTATTTCAGGTGAAATTAAATAAAGAGGAAATGATTCAAAGTATGGAAAACTTGTTTGAGAAGTTTTCTCCAGAAGAAATGAGAACAATTACAGATAATGAACTAAGCCGCCGAATTAGGAAAATTATGATGCTAGAGGCAGTTTCGGGTACTTTAAACGATCTAGCACCAGACCAAATTGAAATTTTTGATGCGGCGGTAGAAGGTAGGTAAAGGAGTTGAATTATCTAATAGACACGAATATTGTTACTTACATTTTGAAGAGAAATGTAACTGTAAATAACAAATTAAAAGAAGTGAATCGTTTGGGAGAAGAGGTATTTATAAGTTGCCTAAGTTACTATGAAGTAAAAAGAGGACTTTTGGCTATAAATGCTACAAGGCAGCTTTCAGAATTTAATCAATTCTGTAGAGAGTATAGCGTGTTATTTCTAGATGACATAGAAATTATTGAAAGAGCATCAACCATTCATGCAGATTTAAAGCGCAGAGGTAGACCTATACAAGATGCAGATATATTAATAGCGGCGACGGCAATTACGCGGGGATTAATTCTGGTTTCTAATGATTCTGATATGTTGAGAGTGTCAGGGATTACGGTAGAGAACTGGATGGATTTGGAAAGTTAAAGGAAAATGCGATTGCACGATTAACGCAAGTGGCTAGTTATAAATATTGTCGGTTCGATCCCCCCTAGCCCCCCTTCAAAAGGGGGGAACCGGATTCAAAGTCCCCCTTTTTAAAGGGGATTTAGGGGGAGCGAAACCCCAGTATGCTTATAACTAGCAACTTGCGTTAGTAGAAAATTTTACATTCTTTCGTAAATAGGTAACAAAGTCTTTTTGTTTGGCAATTGTATTGATTGACAACGATGGTTTTGATTTTAAATATTCGTTTGTCAACTCAATAATTTCAGATAGAGTTTGGTTTAGGATCTCCTCTTTTATGTCAACTTGTAAAAGGGATTCTACATCTATAGCCTTGTAGTCAGTTTTGCCAAGCATTTTAACGATAACAAGCATTGCCAGGTGAAAACTTAGAATACGAAGGCTTGAAGTCTGGAACCATTGATTGCCGTTTTTTTGTTTTGATTGATTGGATACGGTGGTGCGTATAAATGATTCTACTTGCTTCATCGTTTTGGCAGAAAATAAATACGTATCCATTTTGAATGATGATTTAAAGATGCTTTTATAGTTCTGTTCTGTCTTGATAATAGAAGATGGTTGAGCCCGTGAAATATCTGGTTTACCAAGAACAATCGCCATTACTGCTTGAGCAAGATAGGGAATACTAATAATTCTGTCCATCGGCTTTCCATTATTTTTGTAATAATTCTTGCGCCGATCGTAAAACCAGTCTTTATTATAAAAGTACGATTCAATGTCACGTTGTATATCCTCAGTTGCTTTCAATGAAGCGACCGGAATAGGTGTCTGAAAATTCGTTGCCTTGATCACACTGTCTCTGGTTTCTGGCTCGGTTGTTACAACAATTTTTATTAAAATCGATCTTCTCTCATCTTTTTCAACATTTTTGGCTTTTAAATAATTAAAAATTGTGTGAGTGGTTTGAAGCCCATTAACAATTTCAACATCATCAAGGGTAATTGTTTTCCCAACAATGCTGGCTTTTGATGCCAAAATAGTCACTCCATTATTAAGCCACCAAAAGTCCAAGTCCAGTTTATTATCTGATTCTAGCGTCTTTTGAATATCTTTATTGACTTCGACGTTATTACCTTGATAATCACGGACATTTGCTTCAAAAATATGTTTGCGTAATTTCCTACTTTCATCTGTGACAAAATCATAATAGTCTGTTATGCTGGACAAGACGACATAACTATATGCGTCTCTTGAAATGTAATTTTCTAGGAATTTGAGTTGTAAAGTATAACTCTTTTCTTGACGGGAAGCCTCAAGTAGTTCGCGGACTCCCATAAATTCGACACAAGTTGTAGCGCCTGTAAAACATTCGCAAATTGTTTTTTCGAGTGTTTTGGCTTTGTTATGTATTTTAGGATTTATATTTGCTTTATCGCCCTTAGTGGCATAGACATACGTTATTTTCAAGGTGGGATGGTGTAAGCTCATTTTTAAATATATCTTTCTGAAAATACTTATTTTTTCAATCAGCCCTGCATTATAAAATTTATTAATTTCAGAAATGTCTTTTTGTAAATCAAAAATATCTTGACTTGTGGCAATAAACTTATCAACTGCTTTCTCCTCGAATGAAGATGAGCGTTTAGATTGAATTACAAACAATTCAATCTTAGAGTTTTTTTTGAAAACATCTTTATCTGGTTCTTCTTCAATAAGTTCATCGTTAACGAAAGTAAAAAATCCATCAATACCACCATCATCGCCACCTCCTATTTTACCAAACTGCAACTGTTCATCAGAAGGGGTATATTCTTTTAATCTTTGTTCAAACGTGAACAATTCAAAAAAATCATCATCAGGCCATGAATTCGCGGTTTCGATTTTCTTTTGTTCAAGAATACTGTTGAGAACTATGATGTCATTAGCGGCCATTTGTCTTGCCTCCATTAGTTTTATACTTTCAATACTCTGGTTATCTACGATCTTCACGGCTAATGTAATATCATCAGGATGGATTTGGAAAATTAAAGGAAAATGCGATCGCCCAAAGTAATCTCAATAGTAAAATAATCATAAAAAAAGCCCTGGTAGGGCTAATAACTGTTATTTAAAATCTTTTATGCGGCTGGTAAGCTGAGATTGTCGAGTTCCGCTGTCCAGCCTGCTATTTACATGACGATCGATAATTCATCGGCGATTTGGATGCGACCTTTGACCAGGGAGCGAATCAGGCGATCGAGACAGCCCCGTTCTTCTTCAGTGATGGACTCATCAAGGATAGCAGCCATCATACCATAACGGTCAGCTTTGGTGAGGCGGTGCGTGTCGGTAACAGTAGCGATTAGTTCGTTGATTGCGCCGGGGAGGAGGTTAACTGGGGACATGGGGTTGCTTTGAACTCGACATCTTTATCATCCCCTGGTTTTCTGTGAGGGCGGGTGATTCTGCGGGTGTTGGCTCAGTGATAATACCGAAAGTGATTTGTGAGCCAGAAGCAGTGTCAGATATGATCTGAATCACATACGTTGTTGAAAATTTATGAAACATTTGCCCGTTGGTCAGCAAGTTAGGTCGCTCCAAGGGAAATCCCCCTTGTATTTCCTGGTGATGATGGTTCTCTTAGTCTTTTTGGATTAAGGCGTAGCAATTCAGTCTGAGTTTTTTGTTAACTAATTACTTATAGCAGAATTTGTGTTATTTTGTGGGGTATTATCTAAACGATTTTCCAATTTCGCACCGCAATTTTTGCAAAATTTAGCGTCAGCATCGTGAACAGATAAACTACAAGTAGGACAAATCGTCTCAATGTGATTAGTATCTTTAACAAGTTGCTTGATTAAATCCCCTACTTGCTTGGGAATCAGTGCAATCCCCGTAAAAATCATCATCACTGTTAAGAGGCGACCTGCTTCTGAAGTTGGAGTAACATCCCCAAACCCAACAGTTGTCATTGTGACAACGGAAAAATAAAACGCATCCAAAAAAGTATTGAAACTTTCAGTATTTACAGGGTGTTCAACTTGATATATTAATCCTGAATAAACAAAGATAATCGCAAATATAGTAAATATTATTTTCGTCAGAATTACGCTATCTTTACTACTCAAATTACCGGGTAACTTTTGAGTTTCTATAAATCTGAACAGCCGCAAAATTCTAAATAAGCGAAAGAGCCGGATAAAGCTGATGTCTAACCATCCAGCGAAGAAAGGTAGGATAGCTATTAAATCAATTGCCGAGTAAAGACTGAACAAATATTTTAGCTTATTCTCAGCACACCAAAAACGCAATAAATACTCGAATGCAAATATCAGTAATATTACCGAATCTATTAAGTTTAACTTATCCCGTATATTTTCGGGTATTCTATAGGTTCCGATTACAAATATCGCTGATGATAATAGCACCAAACCTGTAATAATTAAATTAACGATTCTGCCGGTTAGCGTTTCAATGTCTTCAAAGTAAAAGGAAATCTTTTGCCTTAGCAACATGGGTTAAATTTACCAATCGTTCTTTGACAAAGCGCAGATCGAGTTAAGGAATCCTTAGTCGATCGAGCCAATTTCGCGTAAAAACCTTGCTTTGGCTGCTATAGAAGCATCTCTGGCTTAGCGTAATCGCCGCTTTGAGTGTGTCGGCTCTATTCGGTAGGCAGAAGACTGTGGCGAGCCAGCACGGGGCGTAGCACTCAATACATACAGCAGGCTACCGTAAATACAACTACCCTAAGAAATAAAATTTCTTTCCCAGTCATCTGACAAATTGCATAAACTTGGGTTATGCACATCTTAATTTACTCATACAACTATCATCCAGAGCCGATCGGCATCGCCCCTCTGATGACCGAACTGGCAGAAGGTCTGGTCAAGCGCGGTCACAAAGTCCGCGTGGTCACCGCCATGCCCAACTATCCAGAACGCCGCATTTACCCTGGATACCGGGGTAAATTATACATGACCGAAGTAATAAACGGCGTCACCATTCAGCGCAATTATGTCTTGATTCGCCCCAAGCCGAGTCTGCTCGATCGAGTGCTGCTGGATGGTAGCTTTGTAGTTACCAGCTTCCTACACGCCCTCAAAGGTCAGCGACCGGATGTCATTCTGGCAACTGTGCCACCCCTGCCGGTCTGCCTGCCAGCTGCCCTTGTGGGGTGGCTTCGCGCCTGTCCGGTAGTTTTGAACGTCCAGGATATTCAACATGAAGCCGCAGTCCATCTCGATTTGCTCAAAAACAAAACAGTAATTCGCGTCTTTGAAGCGCTGGAAAAATTTGCCAACCGGACAGCCGCGAAAATCACCGTCATTGCTGATGGGTTTGTAGAAAACTTACTTGGAAAAGGCGTTCCACCTGAAAAAATAGAGCTGATTCCCAACTGGGTCGATGTCAATTTCATCCGTCCCTTACCAAAAGAAAACAATCCTTTCCGGGCAGCTCATCAACTCAATGGTAAATTTGTCGTACTCTACTCCGGTAATATTGCCCTCACCCAAGACTTACGAAATGTTATTAAAGCAGCAGCCTTGCTACGTCATATCCCTAAAATTGTGTTTGCGATCGTGGGTGAAAAGCAAGCCTTGGAGCGAGTTGAGTACTATTGCCAACTAGACGGAGCCGATAACGTCAAACTCCTGCCATTTCAACCCCGCGAACAATTGCCAGAAATGCTTGCTGCGGCTGATGTGGGGTTAGTTACCCAAAAGTCTAATGTAATTGCCTTCAACCTGCCGTCGAAAATTCCTGTGCTGCTTGCTTCCGGTCGCCCGATTATCGCCTCCGTGCCTGATACTGGTACGGCTGCTAAGGCAGTGCAACAAAGCGGCGGCGGTTTGGTGGTTACTCCTGAAGACCCCAAAGCCCTAGCATCTGCTATTGAAGGACTGTACAACAATCCTGACAAAGCTGAAATGCTGGGTCATCAAGGCAGACAGTATGCGATCGAACATTATTCGTTTGAGCAAGCCTTAAATCGGTATGAGGAACTGTTTGCATCTTTCCGCACTCAGCCAGCCTCAAAGCCAAGACCGTTGCCAAGCTAGGAAATGCTCAACATTCGTTTGGCAGGGTGCGTCACCTTCTCAGACTCAGAAACGATAATATAAACAGATCGATCGATCGTAGGACTGCCTATGATGATGTACTATTTGTGGTAAGGAGTTAGCTAAACTAATGCGCGATCGGGTAATATCATGGTTAGCAGATAACGTTCCCGATTCCCGGCTCCAACATATTCTCAGGGTTGAGCAGATGTCGATCGAATTGGCTTCTTATCACAATCTGGATGTGGCCAAAGCCGCTCAAGCTGGGTTGATGCACGATTTGGCCAAATATTTCAAACCCCAAGTTCTGTTGGAAATGGCACGGTCAGAAGGTTTAGAACTCGATCCGGTAGATGAGGCAAATCCGCATCTTTTACACGCAGAAGTAAGTGCTCTAGTTGCCAGAGATCGGTTTGGGGTTCAAGATGAAGAAATATTGCAGGCGATCCGGAATCATACCTTGGGCAGATTCGGTATGAGCTTGCTGAGTTGTACCGTGTTTCTAGCTGATAGTCTGGAGCCTGGGCGTGGCAACTCTGGGGAGTTGGAGGCTTTGCGACAAGAAAGTCGGCAAAATCTCTACCAAGCTGTATGGGGAACTTGCGATTATTCAATGAAATATTTGATAGAAACCCATCGTTTAATTCACCCTAGAACGATACTTACTAGGAATTGGGCTATGCAAATAGCCAGCAAAAAAGTGCTTAGTGGTACAGCATAGCGGTTAAAAGTTAGCAAATTTATTTACAATAAAGACAGTGTAGGATTCAAGAATTGGTAAAAGCCAAAGAAATTCTTTACCTTTAGAACTCGATAAGGCTCGAGGGATTTAATGTCTGATAACATCAAAACCGTAGATTCCGCTTACCCAACAATATTGACAAATCCTAGTGCTGCTAAGCCAGCCGGAGCGAGGGAAGATGCCAGCCGGGAACTGGCTTTGAAGATGGTGGAAGCTGCCAGCGATCGCAAAGGAGGTGATATTGTCTTACTCCGAGTGTCAGAGGTTTCGTATCTGGCAGATTATTTTGCGATCGTCACCGGCTTTTCTAGAGTGCAGGTACGGGCTCTTTCCCAAGGGATTCAAGAGAAGGTAGAACGAGAGTTGCAACGTCTTCCCCTCCGAATTGAGGGACAAGCGGAGGGAAGTTGGGTACTCCTAGACTACGGCGATGCGATCGCGCACATCTTGATACCCAGCCAGCGAGAGTTCTATAATCTGGATGCGTTTTGGGGCCACGCAGAACGGATCGATATCCAAATTCAAACTTAGGAAGTAGCCGAAGTAATGCAAGAGTGGATTAGCAACGTCAGTAACCCACCCCTAAAGGGGATGGGCTTGTAAGAGAAATCAAGCAAGCCGCACTGACCAGCCTAAGTCTTCACTGACTACGTTTTTTGAGTCACGACACCGGGTGAATCCGAAGCTAGTTCCCTGCTCTGTCATTTGCAATTAAACAGTTCTAAGGTCACTGGAATAGTGTTGCAAGTCTAACAAGCTCTTAAAACTTTGGCGAAGCTAACATTACCCCGAAAGGGAGGCTCAATCGAGCAAACAAAAATCCATTATGCGTACAGGGTTGTAAAGCTTGAGATGGTAATTGTCCCATCGAAAGTACATTACAAAAGTACACCGAGTTGATCAACCCCAAGGCGGTAATGGTCATGGCGGCTTTAGCCGCAAAAACTCCTCCCATGCATGAAGGCGATGGGTTTCCGTTTTGGATAAGTTTATGATGGAGTCTTCTGTTTCTGTATGCCCAGTTCCATCTGAACAGCTACCCATCAACGAGTACCAAGAATTGAAGGATTCTTGGTACTTTAGTTGGGGCACTCTTGATTGGGCCACTTATATTAAGAAGATGGCTTGGGTATGGGGTTGGAGTTGGTTGCTCGCAGGCCCTGTGGCATCGGCAAGTTTTGCCCCTCAGAAGGCTTTAGGCCAGTTTATCTTGTGTGGCGCGGGTCTATCTACTTTGTTGATGGGGTTAGCGATGCTGCGGCTATACTTAGGCTGGACTTATGTGCGCGATCGCTTGGCCGATACCACAGTAGTATATGAAGAGTCAGGCTGGTACGATGGGCAATGCTGGACTAAACCTCCAGAAATTCTCACGCGCGATCGGCTGATTGCGACTTATGAGATTCAACCGATTCTTGGGCGGCTGAGGCGAACCTTTGGACTGCTAGTGCTATTTCTCTGCATCGGCGGCTTCATTTGGATTCTTCTTTAGATCTGTCAGCCATCAGGGGAATTGGGTGCCGAATCCTAAGTCGGAAGTCTTTATTCAAAACTCAAAGTTTTTTAAACAAGCTCAAGGAATTATTCGTATGCGGTGTCAACCTGGCCCCCCTTGTTTTCTCCCGCTAATTCCTAAGAGGAATATAGTGGTGGTTCCAAAGGGGAAAGACAGATGACAAGGGGAAAAAGAACTCAATCAGCCGAACTAGAAGTGACGCTGCTCAGGGAAGGCATTGCTGAATCAACACATCGCGTCCAGGCGGTTGTATGTGACGATCGCGGACGCATACTATCAGTGGCAGGCAACGCCGAAACGGCGACTTTTGCCCGATCGGCTCTCAAGCCTTTCCAAGCACTGGCTGTTACCGCGATCGGCACGCTAGAACGGTACGGTCTGACAGATAGAGATTTAGCAATTATCTGTAGTTCCCACCTGGGCAAAATTGAGCAGGTACGCCAGGTTTTTAACGTCCTTTGGCGCTGCGATATCGACCCGTCGGCACTCCAGTGTCCGATCCCGGCTGGTAAAGAAAGTCCCCTGCAATATAATTGCTCTGGCAAACACGCGGGGATGCTAGCTATCTGCCAGCAACGAAATTGGCCTCTCAATACTTATTTGCAGCGCAACCACCCCGTTCAACAGCTAATTTTGAGCAAAGTGGCCGAATTGCTGCGGATGCCAGGGGAAGAGTTTATTAACGCCCACGATGATTGCGGGGCTCCGACCTATTTCATGCAGCTGGGGCAAATGGCTTCGTTGTACGCCCAGCTGTCCTCCGGTACAAATTTGGATATGGAGCGGATTGTCCGCGCTATGACTCATCACCCAAATTTGGTCGCAGGTATTGGGGAATTTGATACGGAACTGATGCGACAGACTCAAGGGGAACTCGTAAGTAAGGGTGGAGCCGAAGGGATTGAGTGCATTGGCAGAGTGGGCGAAGGCATGGGTCTGGCAATTAAGGCGATCGATGGCGCTAAGCGGGCCAAATACGCGGTGGCCATTCACCTGCTCAGGCAAATGGGCTGGATTACTCCAACCGTTGCCGAATCCCTCTCTGAAACCTTTATGGCCTTGGGGAAATACAAGCGTTTAGAAGTTGTTGGAGAATTATCGCTAATTTAGTTGCAAGTTTTCTAAACTTGTGTTTATACTAGAGAGAGCGACGCGGGATAGAGCAGCCTGGTAGCTCGTCGGGCTCATAACCCGAAGGTCAGTGGTTCAAATCCACTTCCCGCCACCAAATACAAAATAAAAAGAAGCTCTGCAATATAAAATAGTTGCAGGGCTTCTTTTTATGGTGATAAGGAGGGTAGCGGGGGCTTATACCAAATCCGCTTCGATTACCCCCGTTATTCAAAGGAGGGAGTGGGGGGAGTGGGAGAGTGGGGGAGTGGGGGAGTCGGAGAAGGAACAACATTGAGGCAGAAAAAGGGGGTAGCAGACCCGGATTTGGTATTAAAAAATATCTTATCTTTTCTTATCTGCGTTTATCTGCGTTTATCTGCTTTCATCTGCGGTAAAATTTTAACCCATGATTCCCACAGACAATGCCGATGTAACCGAATATGATATTACTCAGCAGACAGAATCAAAAGCGTCATAAGCTTTGCAAACATAAATGGTTGCAGAGTTTTGTTTTAAGCTGGTAATTATAGCTAGGGGCTAGGGGCTCTTTTACTAGGGACTAGGGTCAGAAGGGTTTAGAATCCGCCAACGTTTCAGGAATTCAGAATGTCTTAACCGCCTTGGCGGTTGCTATATTAGGTATAAAAAAAATTATGACTGGTCTTTGGCGTCGTCCGATTTTGGTTGGAGGAGTGGGACTCTCATTTTTGCTCTGGCTGTGGCAGAGTTTCGACGATATGGCTGGGCAGATGGATGAAGTGGGTATGTTAGGTGCGATCGCACTTGGCGGTTTTTGGTTATTTCGGAAAAAAAGAGCCAAAGCTACCCCCATACAGTTAGATATATCGCTCTTTGACCGATCGACTGCCGAAAAAGCGATCGCTGCTTCAGAATTAGTTATCGCCCAAGTAGAGACAGAAGCAGCAGATGCCGATGCTAACGCGCAACTACGTCAGAAAGTCGCTCAAGTGACGACAGAATTAGACCGGAAAGAGATAAGCTTGGCGGTTATTGGCGGGAAAGGATCTGGCAAAACCACTTTGATTCAAGCTTTACAGTCCAGTTGGGTTCCCCAAATTAAACAAACTATTCATTTGAAAGAGACACCGCCTTTATTTGCGGGGACACAAACTGGTTTGGCAGCAGAGAAAGACGCTTTGGCAGTTGCTAGAGCTTCTGACTTGGTATTATTCGTCACGACTGGCGATTTGACAGAGCCAGAATTTCAAACTTTGCAGCAGCTAAAGGCAGCTAATCAGCGAAGTGTGCTGGTTTTTAATAAAGAAGACCAGTATTTACCAGAAGAACGAGCGGTAATATTGCAGCAGCTACAGCAGCGGATGCTTTTAACGCTGGAGGCAGATGATACAGTAGCGATCGCAGTCTCTCCCAAAGCGATCAAAGTACGCCAGCACCAAACAGATGGGACGGTGCAGGAATGGTTGGAAGAGTCAGTTCCAGAAATAACGGCGCTGACAGAACGCTTAGGCCAAATTCTAGCCCAGCAAAGTCAACAGTTGGTATGGGCAACCACCTGGCGTGCAGCCATTACTTTGAAAGCAGAAGCGAAAACGGTGCTGAATGGGGTGAGACGCGATCGCGCTTTACCTGCGATCGAGCAATATCAGTGGATAGCCGCAGCGACAGCTTTTGCCAATCCTATACCGGCACTCGACCTAGTGGCAACTGGCGCGATCAACGTCCAGCTAGTTTTGGATCTGGGTAAAATTTATCACCAAAAATTCTCCCTCGAACAAGCTCAAGATGTGGCAGGGACAATGGGTGGTTTGATGCTTAAACTGGGTTTGGTGGAGCTTTCAACCCAGGCGATTACTGCTGCCCTCAAAAGTAACGCGATCACCTTTGTCGCTGGAGGTTTAGTGCAGGGAGTCAGCGCTGCCTATTTGACTCGGTTGGCAGGTTTAAGCTTAATTGAGTATTTCCAAGAACTAGATGCGGTTATGGGTGACGGCGAGAATGGTTTAAAACTCGATCGCTTGCGCGAAACACTGCAAAAGGTTTTTCAGCAAAATCAAAGGATTGCTTTCTTGCAGTCTTTTGTTAAGCAAGTTGTGGGGCGTCTGGTGCCAGAAGCGCAAGACCCTCAACTTACCAGTTCCGAGATAGCTGTGAGCAATTAGGGATAGACTTCTGACAAGTAGTAACGCAAGTTGCTAGTTATATAATCGAGGCTGGTATTAGGTACGTTGTTGCGCTTTAGCGCTCTTATTACAACTAGGATAAGAGCGCTAAAGCGCAACAACGTACCCAGAGTGCAAGTAACTAGCAACTTGAAGTAGTATAGGGTGCGTTTCGCCACGTTTTGAAATGATGTCTACGCAGCGTAATTGGCTACAGATTACAGAATATGTCTCCCTTGCCGCCTCAGCTGTAGGAACCGTCGCCGCTGCTGTTTATGGGCAGGTGGCTATGGCAGCAGCGCCTCTGACAGTGGCTTTATCATTGAATTTGGTGAATCGACAGCGATTGCAACAACAGACGCAGCAGGATACCAGCAGCGCGATCGCGCAATTAGATCGAATTGTTCAATCCCTGCAACAGCAAGTGCAAGCGCTACCAGACCAAACCCTCAGTCCGATCGCTGAGTCTCTATCGGGTTTGGAGAATATAACTGAGACGCTAGCTAATCGGCAAGAGGAATTGGCCCAACAGTTGCAAGCAGGATCGCAAACACAAGCGATCGAACAGTTGCAAACAGCGCTAGCGTTTTTAAGAGAACAACTGATTGGTTTGGGACTGCGGATCGACAATTTGCCTATTCCAGAACCAGTTAACCTGAGTGGGGTAGAAGGGGAAATCGCCAATTTGCACGATCGACTGGATGTTCTAGTTGAAGAGTTTAGCTCAAGACCAGAAGTCCCTGGATTAGCAAAGATGCAACAGGACACCACCAGCTCGATTACTCAGTTACATCACATTTTTGAATCTCTACATCAGCAAGTCGAAGCGCTACCAGAACAAACTCTCAGTACCATTAATCAATCGATCTCTAGAGTAGAAAACTTAACTCAAGCCCTAGCCGATCGACAAGAGAACTTAGCCCAGGATTTCCAAGCGCGACCGGAAACAGAAGCTATAGCACAGCTAACCGAGCAATTGAGCGCTTTGGCGTTATATCTGAATAATCTTCCTGCACTAGAAGGAGAAGTCACCAATCTACGCGAGGAACTGGATAACCTATCTGGACAGTTTAGCTCAAGATCGGAAGCCACTGCACTGCCACAGGTACAGCAGGAAAGCAACAGCGCGATCGCTCAGTTCCATCAAATCCAAGCCGAAATTTCTTCTCTGCGCGGTCAAATAGACGCCCTCACCCAACAGTTTACCTCAAGGCCAGAGCTAGAAGTACTGCCACAAGTGCAACAGGAAAGTAGCAGCGCGATCGGTTATGTACGTCAAATACAAGAAGAGATCGCTTCTGTACGCAGTCAGTTGGATAAACTAACTCAAAAGTTCAACTCCAGATCGGAGGTAGAAGCAGTCCCGCAGGTACAACAAGACCCTAGCAATGCGATCGCTCAATTACATCAACAATTACAGGGTGAAATTAATAATCTGCGTATTCAACTAAACGATTTAACCGAACAATTAAGCGCTAAACCTGGGTTAGGAACACTAGCACAAATACAACAAGAAAGTAGCAGCGCAAGTGCCCAGTTGGATCGACAATTACAAGCAGAAATTAGCAATTTTCGTTCTCAGCTAGACGACATAACCGAACAGTTAAGCAGTAAAGCAGAAGGAGCAGAAATAGCACAAATACAACAAGAGAGCAAAAGCGCGATCGCGGTTTTACACTTCCAATTACAAGGGGAAGTAACTTATCTGCGCTCTCAGCTAGATGACATAGCGGAACAGTTAAGAGCCAAAACAGAGGTAGCGACGCCAGTAGAAATACAACTGGACACAAATAGTGCGATCGCGCAATTGCACGCACAATTACAAGGGGAAGTAACTTCTCTGCGCTTTCAGCTAAATGACATAGCCGAACAATTGAACGGTAAACTAGAGGGAGTAGCACTAGCAGAAATACAGCAAGAAAGCAAAACCGCGATCGCGCAATTACACGCACAATTAAAAGGAGAAGTAACTTCTCTGCGCTCTGAATTATCCGACCTAGATCGAGAATTTAGCTCAAGACCAGAAGTAGCTGCGATCGCCACTTTGTCAGAAGCCCTCACTGCACTACAGCCGCCAAAACTGGAAAATTGGCCCCGCATCAAAATCAAAGTTATTAGTGTTGGCGGAGGCGCACAAAAAGCCATTAACCGGGCGCTTGCGAGTCGTATAAGTAACGTTGAATTTTGGTCTATTAACACCGACTATCAGGAATTGACTCAATCCTATGCTCCCAATCGCTTGCAAATAGGACAAAGTTTGACCAAAGGACTTAGTGCGGGTGGCGATGCAGCTATTGGTCAGAAAGCAGCTGAAGAATCTCGTCAGGAAATTGAAGCGGCAGTAGAACAAACCGACTTGGTATTTATTATTGCTGGAATGGGAGGCGGTACGGGTACAGGCGCTGCACCAATTGTAGCACAAATTGCTAAAGAAATGGGAGCATTAACCATTGTAATTGTCACTCGTCCTTTCATTCACGAGGGACGAAATTGCGCCAAATTGGCGGAGGTCGGCATTACTGCTCTGCAAAATAAAGTGGATATGTTGATAGTTATTCCCATCGATAATGTCTTTTCCATGATTTCAGAATGGACGCCGATTCAAGAAGCTTTCCGAGTAGTCGATGATTTGGTTTGTCAAGGAGTTCAAGGAGTAGCTAATATTATCAACAATCCGGGATTGGTAAATGTAGATTTAGCTGACTTAAAAAAAGTAATCGCATCTGCTGGTCTTGGAGTAATAGGCACTGGTGTAGGTACTGGTAAATCTAGGGCGAAATCAGCAGCGATGGCAGCGATTTCGTCACCGTTGATGGAAGTGCCAATCAAAGGAGCAAAAAGCGTTATATTTTACATTACTGGCAGTAGCGATATCAGCGTGCAGGAAATTAATGCTGCTGCGGAAACAATGAATCAAGCTGTTGATGCCAACACAAATATTACTTTTGGGGCAGGAATTGACGATCGCCTGCAAGATGAGGTGAGAATTACTGCGATCGCAACTGGATTGCCTGTACCCACTTCTAGATAGCGCCCCTTACTTAGCCGCTTGCATACCCATTCGGCATAAGGCATCCTTTTCGGGCGATCGCCTTCCATATTGTCATTGTTGCTTTTTGTAACAGTTATTTCGCTTTCCGCTTTTTTTCCAGAGGGCGCGTTAGACTTATGGGTGAGAATAAAATTCGGTTGCAGCGTTTGTTTTTAGTATTAACAGGCTTTTTGTTTTTGGTATTGGCAGGCTTCTCTCCGGAATCTCAACTTCTACACCTTTTTGATTTGGGAGACAAGTTATGTCTATTTATGTAGGCAATCTTTCCTACGAAGTTATCTCAGAAGATCTGAGCGCCGTTTTTGCAGAATACGGCACGGTCAAGCGGGTTCAGCTACCCACAGACCGCGAAACAGGTCGTCTGCGCGGCTTTGGTTTTGTGGAAATGGATAGCGAGACTGAAGAAACGGCAGCTATTGAAGCCCTTGACGGGGCTGAGTGGATGGGCCGCGACATGAAAGTCAACAAGGCCAAGCCCCGCGAAGATCGAGGTTCTTTTGGTGGCGGCGGCGGTCGGCGCAATAGCAACTCCGCTCCTCGCTACTAAGCTTTAATGCGCTTGCTCTAAAAGCGCTTTGATACTTATAAAAAGGTTCAGGCATCAATGCTTGAGCCTTTTTCCTATTTTTATCAGAAAAGTCAGGAATAGGAAAAATGATGAAAATAGATCTGTAGCCTGTCCTTCCTTATCCAACCTTGAGCAATCCTCAATCCTCCCAACCCAATCCAGAAGCTGGGCGTCACAGCAACCGGCAAGAATCTCACTTATCCCTTGCTCGTTCTAGTATCCGACGCGCTTTATCTGGATATACTCCCAAAATTCGGGCATCCCTGCGCTCCGAAATAGAAGTTTTGACCAACAGCTTACAAAAACTAGACCAAGGCGTGATTCGCATCGCCGCTTTCGGTTTAGTCAGTCGCGGCAAATCAGCGGTTTTGAATGCCTTGCTGGGTCAGAAAATCCTGCAAACCGGGCCACTCAACGGCGTTACCCAGTGGCCCCGCTCTGTCCGCTGGACGATCGCTTCAGAACCCCCCCTTACTAAGGAGAAGGGGTTCTCCAAAGTCCAAATGGAGTTAATTGATACGCCGGGATTGGATGAAATTGAGGGACAAGCAAGGGCAACGATGGCGCAGGAGGTGGCGCGTCAAGCAGATTTGATTTTGTTTATCGTTTCTGGCGATATCACTCGCACCGAGTATCAAGCGCTGTGCGAACTGCGACAAGCCCAAAAGCCGATAATTTTGGTATTTAACAAAATCGACTTATATCCAGAACAAGACAGACAAGCAATTTACGAAAATCTGCAAGAACTGGGTGCTGGTAGCAGTGGTGGTAGGCGTCTCCAACAGTTATTATCTCCAGATGAGATAGTGATGGTGGCGGCAGAACCAGCACCAATTCAGGTGCGTGTCGAGTGGCCGGATGGTAAAGTTACTTACGAATGGGAGTCGCCACCCTCGGATATAGACGAGCTGAAGGAGAAAATTCTCAGTATTCTAAATAGAGAAGGTCGATCGCTCCTCGCCCTCAACGCCTTGGTTCAAGCAAGGGAAGCCGAAGCAACTATTGCCAGTAAAATCTTGGAATTACGCAACACTGAAGCCGAAGACCTGATTTGGCAATTTACCAAGTATAAAGCTCTCGCCGTCGCCCTCAATCCGATCGCTCTTTTGGATATCTTGGGCGGAACTATAGCGGATTTGGCACTAATCCGCGAGCTGGCACGACTGTATAATCTGCCCATGACAAGCTACGAAGCTGGGAAACTCTGGAAAACAATTCTGTTGAGTTCTGGTGGTTTACTGCTGGGCGAAATGGGTAGCAGTTTGCTGTTGGGGTTGGGTAAGAGTGCTGCTGCTGTTGTCTCTGGTGAAAACCCTACTAGCCTGACTGCTTATGGAGGGGTGGCTATAGCCCAAGCCGGTATAGCCGGATATGGAGCCTACGCCGTCGGTCGCGCCGCACAAGTATATTTAGAACAAGGTTGCACTTGGGGGCAACTGGGGCCAAACACAGTCATTCAAGAAATTCTCGATCGAGTGGAACCCAGTACCATTCTCTATCGCCTGCGTCAGGAATTGCGGCAATAGCTGCGATCGGATTTCAGATTTCAGATTTGAAATCTGCAATTCTTCAATTTTAAATTTCCCAATGACTAAATTTAATTTTTAATTGTCATAGCCCTTTCCGCCATCTGGATCAGCCTTTTGGGTGTTTTCGCGTGATTCACGCTTAACCGGGGTATCTGATAATTGCTTCTCAACCAACCTAATTTAAAAATTCTGCTATTGTACAAATACCCCGACAAATAATATTTAGACACATACTCTTCAACCCGTTGGTTTAAAGCACCATAAGGATATGCTATGTGAGAAGCGACTGTTTTATCTGGGTCTAAGTCTGCTGTACATTCTCTCAGTCTAGCTTGTGCTTCTGAAATTTCATAAATTAAATCTTTAGTATTTAGTTCTGTTAATTTTTTATGATTTTGTCCGTGAGATTGAATATCATAAAAACCTTTGATAAGCCCTTTTCTCAAATTCTTACAAGTTATATTGTAAGAAGTTTTTCTTTCCGACTTTGCCATTGTACCCGGATTGATAAATAAAACAACTTTAACTTTTTGAGAATATTCATTTTCCAAATCCTGCAAAACCGGCAGTAAATTTGTATAAAATGTTTTATATGAATCATCAAAAGATATCATGATTGGCCTTTGACCTAGATGTTCGGGTGGTATATGCTTAGATTTAGTTATAAAATAGTCATAAAGTTCTTGAGTTGAAAGTAACCAAAAATTGTGGCTGACTAGATAATCTAAAAATTCTCTCAAATCTTGCTTAGTGTAATCCATTGCTGGCAACGGGCTACCTTGAATGCCTTTCTCCTGTGGTTCTTCAATATCAATGATGCTATGAAAGCCAAGAAGAGGAATGCGTGGTGCTGAAAAATTTAAAATTAACCATATGGTAGCTATAAAAACTAGACTGGCAATAAAAATACGGATAGTAAAATTTTCAAATGTCAACTTTATTAGCTTCATTGAGCAAATCTCTCAAACGGTTAAATGGTAATATTAAGATAACCAAACTCAGTATCAACGATCGCGGACGCGACGCGGTGGGAGTTGGGTTAGGGGTTTATTTGAACGAGGTTTAAACCGAGGCGGGACTGGAGGAAACTTGGGAGGGGAAGGTTGAAACCACCTGGCAATTTCTTGGCGACCCAAATGGAAATGGTAAACGGTTGTAAATGCCGATAACGAGAAGTAAAAAAATCGGATTGTCCAGCTGCCACACGCCAATAATCCGGTAATTATCTCTGGTTTTAATTTGGTTATTTTAGTGAAACCTAGAAATTCTGACTTTACTTTTTTTTCCATTTCTTCCGCTTTCATCATTTCCTTTTGTTTGGTTGGAAGAATGGGAAATTGAGCGGTATAATGATAAAAACCTAAGAAGCCATTAAGGTTAACTCTTGACTTCAAAAAAGAGTTAGTTATAGTCTCGGCTTGCTCAATAGTTATATTTTGTTGTTCGGCAAAATCTTCTATCCAAAAATTATATTTAACAAAAGCGCTTGTACTGAAAAGAAATGGCACTAATATGATTAGTAATACAGCGCTAGTCTTGATTTGAGCATACTTCGGCAACAAAACACTTGCTAAGCCAAACCCCATTCCTAGTATAGCAAAGACAATGACGTTGACAAATTCACCTATATCTAAGATTGTAAATAAATCGCCAATGAATAGAATGTTATATATAAGTTGTTCGCAAACAAAGCTTGTAGCGATTTTGGTAATGAGGACTAGAAAAATCAGATTTAGAACGATAACGACATACAAAAAAATTTGAGCCAGTAGCTTAACGACATTAAAAATAGTTTGAGCCAGTAGCTTGAAGGATTTCATTGAATTAACATCGCATTAAATGTTAGGTACGGGCTACAGCAGAATTGCTGAGTTCCCTTTTTGCAGCTTGGGCTAGAACACAGATAGTCTCTAAATCGGGAGCCGAGTTTGGGCTATCCATGCCCAGCCACAAAAGATACTCTATATTACCAGCAGGGCCGGTGATTGGCGACCAAGTTAAGCCGCGATATTGCCAGCCAATTTTTTGGGCGGCGGTGTATACTTGCGCGATCGCACCCGCTTGGTCGTCAGTATCGCGCACAACGCCCTTTTTGCCAACCCGCGATCGCCCGACTTCAAACTGCGGTTTCACGAGCAATATTGTCTCACGGGGAGCCTGAAGCAGCTGCCATAAGGCAGTCAAGATTTTTGTCAAGGAAATGAACGAAACATCCACTACCCCCAAATCGGGAAGTTCAGCATCGCCGTACAAATGATCTGGGGTGAGATATCGCAAGTTAGTGCGTTCTCGCAGAATCACTCGCGGATCGTTCCGCAAACCCCAATCTACCTGTCCGTAACCCACATCAATGCCGTAAACCAGTTTTGCCCCAGATTGCAGCAGACAGTCGCTAAAGCCGCCTGTAGAGATGCCTCCATCAAGGCAAATGCGCCCTTCAACCTGAATGGTAAAGATTTGTAGTGCTTTGGCTAGTTTTTCACCGCCTCTGGAAACGTAGGGCGATCGCTCTTTAATCTGAATCTGCGCCGATATCTCGACTTGGGTCCCCGGTTTGTCGATTAGCTGCTGATTCACCCGCACTTCCCCAGCACAAATCAGCCGCTGTGCCAACTGCCTAGAGGAGCATAAGTTAAGTTCTACCAACAATGTGTCTAGTCGTTCTTTTGTCATGGATTCATCAAATTGTAGAGATTTATGCAGTTAATGCACACAAACCTGGCTAAAACTGTCGCATATGTAACAATTATCTTAGATATCTAAGAACCCAGCGGCCTAGTTTCCGCAGTCGAGAGCCACCTATGTTAGAAACGAAACTGACAACTTGCGCCAATCTACTCTACCAATGGCTTTTACCGCGAGCTACTGCCTCCTCGAAGCTGAAAGTTGATTTACTGGATTTTCAGGCGTGGACGGCGGAGTATCGAGAGAAGCCATTTAGCGATCGCGAAATTCTCGAAGCACTCAGACAGTTAAAGGAACTTCAGCTTGTTACGGTTAGTAGAGCCGAAGTAACCCTGGAAGTCAAACCAGAGAATAATGTATTTTTCAATACAGAACGACCCACAGAGTCGAGCGAAAGGCCCGATCGATTCATGCAGCTGCTGCGAATTATTTTAGGCTCTTTCTTTTTCGGGTTAATTTCTATTACTTTTGGTTTAGTTATGGTACAGATACAACCGCAAGTTTTAACAACGCCTAACCAATGGAGTGTTTTGGGTGAAAGAAATATTGACTCAGGTAATTGAAATTCACTCCGGCGGTAAAATCAAAGCCAAAGCTCGATTTAGGATTTCCTCTTGATTAACCAGTTGCTCTAATTCTTCCGGTTCGTAACGTCCTTCTTCTACTTCTAACGAAGCTTTGTTAATCGCTACTCGGTAAGCAGATTCCAAAACTTCACGTAACTCTTCTGGCGGTAAGTAAAACCCTGCCAATTTCGGTCGCTTATTTTCGTCATTAATTTCTAAAACAGAATTGCAAATTGAGATATCCCAAGAACGAGTAGTACGATTTTCAGCTTGTTGTTTAATCAGATGCAACAGCAGAATTACGGCATAGCTACGAATCGTCTTAATTATATCTTTTTTGCTCATTTCTTCCAGTTCTTCAATAATTGCTAACGAACCTTTGATATCCCCTTGGAGTAGAAGTTCTTTGAGATCGAGTATTTCTTCCATAGCAGGCTTTTCCGAATTCGGATATTTGTATTGTAGCTGAAAGCGAAGATGAATAGTATAGCAACCGCTCTCGTCGGTTAGGACAGTATTAAACACATTCATTCTGACGATAAAATCAAAGCTAAGGCGCGATCGATAATTTCCTCTTTGTTAACCAGTTTCTCTAATTCTTCCGGTTCGTAACGTCCTTCTTCCACTTCTAGGGAAGCCTCGTCAATAGCGTTCAGATAGGCTTCTTTTAGAGTTTCCAATAACTCTTCTGGCGGTAAGTAATAACCTTCAGCTTTCCGGCGCTTATTTTCTCTCTGAATTTCTCGAACAGAATTGCGAATTGAGACTGACCAAGAACGAGTGGTGCGATTTTCGGATTGTTGTTTAATTAAATGCAACAGCAGAATTACTGCATAGCTACGAATCGCCTTTATTATATCTTTTTTGCTCATTTCTTCAAGTTCTTCAACAATCACTAACGAACCTTTTATATCGCCTTTTAGCAGAAGATATTTGAGTTCGAGTATTTCTTCCATAGTAATTTTTTCCAAATGCGAAGATTTTTTTCTCACTGAAGACTCGCTCGCTTTTTCCTACAAGCTTCTCGCGGATTCACTCTGGCGGTAAAATCAAAGCTAAGGCGCGATCGATAATTTCCTCTTTGTTAACCAATTCCTCTAATTCTTCAGGTTCGTAACGTCCTTCTTCTACCTCCCTAGCAGCAGCATCAACAGCATCTGGGTAAACTTCTTCTAGCGTTAAACGTAATTCTTCTGGTGTTAGGTAAAATCCTCCAGCTTTGCGCCGCTTATTCTTTCTTTGAATTGTCCTAGCCGAATTCCGAATCGACGACTCCCAAGACCGAGTGCTGCGATTTTCTACTTGTTGTTTAATCAAATGCAGCAATACTATTATTCCATAGCTACCGATGTTATTAATTTTGTCATCTTTGCTCATTTGTTCGAGTTCTTCAACAATTGCCAATGAACCTTTGATGTCACCTTTAAGCAGCATATCTTTGAGTTCAAGTATTTCTTCCATAGCGGGTTTTTCCGAATTCGGATATTTGTATTGTAGCTGAAACTTCCACATTAGATCGAGGCGATTGTAGGGGAAAGTAGATTCGGTGATTCGCTTGAGAACTTCGGGTGAAGCGTTGGCAAGTGCTTTTTGAACTTCAGGGGGAAAGTTTGCTGTGTCCATAAATCCGATTGTGAATGACAGTTTAGCCCTATTATAGTACGGCTTTTATATTCATAATAAAGTTATTTAAAGAAAATCCATCCCTCACCTTAAATCGCCTTCACTCATTTGTTGTATCCTGGGATTGTTCAATTTCTGCTGAAACTTCCTCCAGTATTTCTCGAACTAAAGGATTATCTTCTAGCATCTCTAAATCGGCAGCACCTTCACGAATTACCTGCCTCAAGAAATTTGTAAAGTTTTCACGAACCTTAACAGTAAGGGGATGACCCGACCCTAACCTCTGCTCGCGAATCGTCAAAGCTTGCACATACAATTGCTGCGCTTCGCTGTGGCGTCCTTGAGATTGGTAGAACATAGCCAAATTGTAGAGGCTCTTTGCTACGTCGGGATGCTCCTCTCCCAGCAGGCGTTTAAAAAGTTCTAAGGCTTCTAAATATAGTGATTCCGCTTCCTCGTAGCGCTCTGTATCTTCATAGACTAAAGCTAGATTGTTCAGGCAAATTGCTACATTACGATGCTCCTCTCCTAGCAGACGTTTCCACATTTCCAACGCTTCGACTAACAATGGTTCTGCTTCCCTGTAACGAGCTTGAGATTGGTAGAGCATTGCCAAATTGTTGAGGCATCCTGCGACATGGGAATGCTCGTCACCTAGTAAACGTTTGTTGAGCTTCAAGGCTTGCAAAATCAACGGTTCCGCTTTTTTATAAAGACCTTGCGAATCGTAGAGGTTGGCCAGATTGCGGAGGCAAGTTGCTACTTCTTCATGCTCATCACCTAGCAGGTGTTTGTTCAGTTCCAAAGCTTGCAAAAACAACGGTTCCGCCTCACTGTATCGGCCTTGATTCTCGTAAAGCATAGCTAGATTGTTGAGGTAAGATGCTACAAGGTGATGCTCGGAACCGAAGCGGACTTTAGTGACAGCTAAGCGCTCCTCAAGCCAAGGTGCTGCTAAATCATAGAACCCTTGATCTCTATAGAATCTGGCTAAGGCTGTAAAAGGTGAGGGTAAATCGTCATTGCTAAGATAGGCAATGTGATGCTTAGCCACTTCTATCAGATGCGGGATGTTAGGATTGAAAGCAACAATTAAATCACGATTAGCTTGATAAGGAAGTTGCTTTGCAACCGCTGCCATTTTTGCTACAAAATCACGCTTCAAATCCTCCGCTTTCTTTAATTGCGCTAATTTATCCTGGAAAAATTCTCGAATTAACGAATGCAATTGATAACTTTCTGCACCTTTTTCATCCAGCAAATGCAGCTTTCGCAAATTTTTAATCGCTGTTTCCCAAACTTCTACCTCATTCTGACCTAACCCCCTAACCCCCTTCCCTGCAAGGGAAGGGGGAACATGAAAATTCAAAGCCTCTCTCCTTGCAGGAGAGAGGTTTGGAGAGAGGTCTTCCTCATCCGCCTCGAACGACAAAGGAATCGGCGCTAACGCATATAAACTGAGGCGACAGCCAATTGTTTGTGCATTTTCATCCATTTCTCCCAAACGTTCCCAACTCAATTCAAACGCCGCCGCCAAAGCGCGACTCGACTTTTTATCGAGAGTTGGGTTATGCTGCGGGTCAAAGGATGCGTGTTGGAGTTTCTGATTTTTCAACCGCGCCAACATCGTCTGAAGCGACAATTTAGGAAATTCTTGCAGATAGCTTCCCACTAAAGTCAAAGCCAAAGGCAAACAACCCAGCCATTGACAAAGTTCGGCAGCTATTTCTGACTCCTGAGAGATGCGGCTTTTGCCGATAAACGACTGCAATATCTCGATAGCCGCCTTTAATTCCGGCACCTTCACAGATAACTGTTGCACCGATGAATTCAAAGAAAAATCCAACTGAGTCGTCATCAGCACTTTAAAGCGCGAATTCCGAGGCGGTAGGTAATCTTCAATTTCGCTATATCGCTTCACATCATCCAGCAACACCAAAACTTCGCCGTCTCTTTGCCAACGCTTCCAGCAGAATTGCACCCGACTTGGCAAATCTCGGTCATCCGGCGCAATTAAATTAAATCCATCTTCAAAAAACCGGATTAATTCCACTCCCATTTGAGGTTCTTGTCCCGCCAGCCTGCAAGCGCCACCGGGATAGTCCGCCAAATGTTGCCTAGCATATTGGATGGCGAGTTCCGTTTTCCCCACGCCAGCCATACCCGCCACCGCAGTAATGGCGACTTGTCCGTTTTGCTGCAATAATTCGTGCAGTTCGGCGAGTTCTCGTTCCCGTCCGATAAAGCGACTGGGGTCAATTCCTTGGTGGCTGACGTTTTCCGGTGGGGTGTTAGCAACGGATTTTGTAGCGGATGTAACGGATGGGTTGTCGGTAGGTAGCGGGGGTAAGTCGGGTTCGATGTAGACGATGCTTTGCCAATCTAAGCCCAGCTTCTCGCTAAATTCGACAAAATTGAGATAATCAACAGGGTGGCCGTTAAGGAAGTTGCTAGCCGTAGCGTAGGCTATCCCCATCTCCGTCGCGAAAGCCTTGACGCTAGGAAAGCCACACCGCTTTCGCGCTAGTTTAACTCGTTCTATATATTTTGGGGCAACTTTGAGCGATCGCGACATAGCCCAACCTTTACCAATTTTCTCATATCTTATATTGTGCGCGATCGGGCGTGTGGGTGATCGACCTCACCCGCCTGCGATTCAAATCGCAGGCTAATAGCGAAAGTCCTCTGAAAGAGGACTGCTAGATAATTTCAGTGCGTTAGCCCGCCTGCGATTCAAATCGCAGGCTAATAGCGAAAGTCCTCTGAAAGAGGACTGCTAGAACACCGATTCAGTAATCTCAGAAACCGGGTTTTTTTGCTATAAAAGCCCGAAATTCTGTCCCTACTACCCCAAACAGCCGTCTTTTCTAATTCCTCAGTCCACTTCAGTGGACTTCAGCTATTAGCCTGCGATTTGAATCGCAGGCGGGCTATGACTGCGATTTGAATCGCAGGCGGGCTATGACTGCGATTTGAATCCCAGGCGGGCTATGACTGCGATTTGAATCCCAGGCGGGTCATCCGCATAGATGAGAATATTTCCAGAAGTTATACACAAGTTATATAAACGCATATATTTCTTAGCTTCAAACGCATTTATCAGCCGAGTTTGATGAGGTTAGAACAAAAAACTCACAACACGAGGCAACATGAAATCTTCCTTACCATCCTCACAAACTCAAAGCATCAATCCTTTATCTAACCCAGAATCGGAAATTAAATTAACCGAGTTTTCTGCTAATTCAAAATTAATCAAAACCAACCTAGTTCCAGTTATCGAATTTGCAATTTCCAGGATTGCCGATTTACTCTTTCCAGGCTTAGGTAACTTGCTTGACGCCTGTTTCCTCATCTGGCATTTGTTAGAGAATCGGGAAGAATAGCGCGATCGCACTTCTACGCGCACCACCTAGACTGATTTTCTTGTGGGGCGGGCATTTTGCCCGTCCTTTCCTTCTTCCTCTGCGTCCTCTGCGCCTCTGCGGTTCAATCAAAAAGCGATCGCAAGTCGAGCGCGTTTCATGATTCCGGCGATATAAGTGCCATTGCGCGATTCAAGATTTCTTCTCGATTAACCATAGTTTCCAGAGTATCGGCATCATAAAGCCCTTCCTCTACTTCTAAAGAAGCAGCTTTGATCGCATCTGGGTATGCTTCTTCTATAGCCAAGGATAATTCTTCTAATGTCAAATAAAAACCTCCTGCTTTCCGCCGCTTATTCTTCTTTTTAATTGCCGAAGCCGAGTTATAAATATATACATCCCAAGAACGAGTCGTGCGATTTTCTACTTGCTGTTTGATTAAATGCAACAATAGTATAATGGCATAACTACCAATATTATTAATTTTATCATCTTTACTCATTTCTTCAAGTTCTTCAACTATAGCTAGCGAACCTTTGATATCGCCTTTGAGCAGTAAGTCTTTCAGGGTCAGTAATTCTTCCATAATAGTTATTTTTAGGTTTTACTATTTTCGATTCACACATTATTGTAGCTACTAAGTCAATAATAAGGAAATTCTTCTAAATACAACTCTGTTGCTTCTTTAAGATTAACCAACGCCTCTTCTATCGTCTCACCCTGACTCGCCGTACTCACTTGAGGACATTTCGCCACATATACATCCTCTTCCCAAAAAACGATCGCCGTAAAAGTCCGAGATTTTATTAGACTCATATTAAACAGCTTAAACTGTCAGGGACTACCCATTGTTCTTGTTAAATACTAACTATCATCTTCTAAAATTATAAGTTATACAGGACTTAGGCACTAACCAAGGTTTTGCCCCCCTAGCCCCCCAAATCTGGGGGGAGAAGAGTCTTGTTACCCCCAGATTTGGGGGGCTAGGGGGCAAAGGGGGGAAATGACTAAAATCCAAAATCCAAAATCTAAAATCCAAAATTGATTGAGCGATCGCACTCCATCCCCTCACCAGGAAAAAAACGCGATCGCTCTTATTGTAGGGTAGACAACTTGCCTGCCCCTTATTTTTGTAGACCAGATTTCAGATTTTAGATTCCATCTAAAATCCAATATCTAAAATTTAAACATCTTGTTCGCTAAACTCGCGAGTCAGATGGTCAAAAGGCTGATCCACAAACGCCGTATTTACAATCCCAGCAGCTGCCACTTGTTCTTTCACAATATCTTTCATAATCTGGATACCGCGCACCGTTGGGCCGATCGGTACACCTAAAGAATTGTAAGTTTCCCGCAACCCTTGCAGCACCCGCTCATCCAGCACATTCGTATCGCCTGCCACCAAAGCATAGCTGGCATAGCGCAAATAATAATCCATATCCCGCAGACAGGCGGCATAGCGACGAGTCGTGTAAGCATTTCCACCGGGGCGAATCAGTTCCGGCAGTTCTTCAAACAACCGCAAACCAGCCTGCTTGACAATTGCCGCCGCATTACCATTAATCACAGCCGCCGCCGCAACCCGCGCCGTACCCGTCTCAAAATAAGCTTTCAGCGTATCGATACCATTCCGGTCTAAATACCGACCGCTAACATCGTAATTTCTAATCAGATTTGTTACTGCGTCCCGCATGAAATTGCTCTCCCAGTGATTACTATCGGGGTTTTGCTATTGCTGAATTACCTTTGCGTGCCCAGCACCCGTTTTGCTAACCATCGGACTGGCACACTACCTCCAAAGCTTAAGCTCTACATTCACAAAGCTAAGCCAGGAAGCACAATCGTTTTTGCTTGGCATAGATAGCCGATTGTAGTTTACAACAAAACGATCGCCCAAAAGTTGAATCCCGCTGCATTATCCCAAGGGAAGAGCCAGACTAAGCAAGAACTTTTTCTCTGGTGCGATCGCTCAACCGGCAGACTGGATACTGAACCTTCTCGCGGCTAGAAGACCTGAACCAATCCATGACCAGATTGGGGAGCAAATTCAACTCCTCTGGATATCGCGGCTGCGGGTCATTCACCAACCAGATCGGCGGCACCATCATCGGGTCATACTCTGCAATAATATCCACAACGCCCGATCGCCGCTTCAACTCAACCCGCTGTCCTGGACGGTACTGGAGCGCTTCCCGATCCTCAAAATCTGCCTGCAATTTAAAAGCCATTCTTATTTCCTCTATAAACTGTAGTTATTGATACCATTTTATATATCAAACCGAGCTAGAAAACAGCATTCTGTTAACTTAGCTACAAAATTTAATTTTTTTTTAATATTCCTGGTGTCCCAGAAGGCCAAGATCTTGTAATTTAAGATACAAAATATCCTTAGCTCTGTCTTTAGCATGATGCAGGTACACTAAGTTTTTAGGCATCAATCATGAGCGATCTGGCACTTAGCCAGATCTGGGACGAACCCAGATAGCTCAGTTTCATCTGTCCCGAAGCTAAACTTGCCCCCATCCAGGGGACTTTCCGCCAGTTATTGTCTAGAGGTCAGATCAACCCAGCCAGACTTATTCTGTTCAATACGACGGTGAATTAAACAAAATTTAAGCTGTACTCCCCTTGACCTGACGCTTCACTTCCACTCATTATCATTATCCAAGCTTAAAGCTGGCACAGAAAATCAAGGAGCTAATTTATGGCCCAGACCCCGCAAGACGTATTGAATTGGATCCAGCAGGAAGACATCCAAATTATCGACCTGAAATTTATCGATATGCCAGGTATTTGGCAACACTGTTCTTTCCATCGCAGCCAAATTGACGAAAGCTCCTTCCTAGATGGCGTAGCATTCGACGGTTCCAGCATTCGGGGTTGGAAAGCCATTAACGAGTCAGACATGATGATGGTGCCAGATCCAACCACAGCTTGGATCGACCCATTCATGAAAGAAAAAACCTTGAGCATGATCTGTAGCATCAAGGAACCCCGTACCGGCCAACCTTACAACCGCGACCCCCGCACCATTGCTCAGAAAGCAGTAGACTACCTGATTTCTACCGGCCTTGGCGATGTGGCCTTTATTGGCCCAGAAGCCGAGTTCTTCATCTTTGATGATGTCCGTTTCGACCAAACCGAGAACAAAGGCTACTACTACATAGACTCAGTAGAAGGTCGTTGGAACTCCGGTAAAGAAGAAGGCCCGAACCTTGGCTACAAGCCTCGTTACAAAGAAGGTTACTTCCCGGTTCCACCCACCGACACCCAGCAAGATATCCGCACAGAAATGCTGCTAACAATGGAAAAGTGCGGCGTACCAATTGAAAAGCATCACCACGAAGTAGCCACTGGCGGTCAAAACGAACTGGGAATTCGCTTCTCAACCTTAGTAAAAGCGGCTGACGACTTGATGACTTACAAATATGTCATCAAGAACGTTGCCAAGAAATATGGCAAGACAGTCACATTCATGCCGAAACCGCTGTTTCAGGACAACGGTTCCGGGATGCACACCCACCAATCCATTTGGAAAGACGGACAGCCCCTGTTTGCAGGCGATAAATACGCTGGCTTGAGCCAAATGGCGCTGCATTATATCGGTGGTTTGCTCAAGCACGCCCCAGCACTCTTGGCAATCACCAACCCCACTACCAATTCCTACAAGCGGTTGGTGCCTGGATTTGAAGCACCCGTAAACTTGGCTTATTCCCAAGGTAACCGATCCGCTTCTATCCGCATTCCCCTGTCTGGCACCAATCCCAAGGCGAAGCGCTTAGAGTTCCGCTGTCCCGATGCCACTTGTAACCCATACCTGGCGTTTGCGGCTATGCTTTGCGCCGGTATTGATGGGATCAAGAACCAAATTGACCCAGGCGAACCTCTAGATGTGGATATCTACGAACTGAGCCCAGCAGAATTGGCTAAGGTTCCTTCCACTCCTGGTTCTCTGGAAGGGGCGCTGGAGGCTTTGGAGAAAGACCACGCTTTCTTGACCGATACAGGGGTCTTCACCGAAGACTTGATTCAAACCTGGATTTCCTACAAACTCGACAAGGAAGTCAACCCGATGCGGCTACGTCCCCATCCCTACGAGTTCGCCCTCTACTACGATTGCTAAGGCCAACAGCAGGACTTACGCGCCTTGCTTGTCTGTTTTGACGCTTGTGTGGGGTGCGGGGTATTGGGATTGCTCCTTGTCCCTAACCCCTACACAAAACAAAGATTTCTCTTTATCCTGCGTAAGTCTCGATCGATTTAAAGCATCCTTAGCGATAAATCGCCTCTGACTAGCCCAGCCACCCTGTTGGTGGCTGTTTTTGTATCCAGGAAGTCTGTATTTTTTCGTTACAATTCTTCACATTCTCGCTAAAGTCACATAAGTTAGGACAGTATTGAGTACTCAGTACTCAGCACTTTGCGATTGCGCTGCAACGCAGCCTATGGGTAGAGGGAAAGATTAGGGATTTTTTCGTTACAATTATTTACAGTAAATAGCTACCCATCTAAAATCGAGCAAGCCATTCCCATGTCTGACACCCTAACAAAACTGGCCTATCAGACTTTTCAGCAGGGCAAAAGTTACTTTGGTCTAGCTCACAAAACTTTAAGTTCGCAGTTGCTGAACTTGATTTATCCTTCTGATAATCAGAATCTTAAACCTCTGGGCCCTGAGATTTTACTAAAACTTCAACAAAAGCTCGATCGACTGCTCGAAGCAGATTGGCAGGATGCCGAACAAGCTGTATATCCCTCCAGCTTGCTTTTCGATAACGCCTGGTCAGACTTTTTTCGCTTCTATCCGGCGATTTTGTTGGATCTGCCGCAAATCAAGCAGCGGGCCAACCAGAAGAGATATCAGGAGTTTTCGCCAGAGATTGAGAAGGTTGGTTATCCCAGCTACTACTTGCAAAACTTCCATTACCAGACTGACGGCTACTTGAGCGATATGTCAGCCAATCTCTATGACTTGCAGGTGGAAATTCTCTTTAACGGCGCAGCAGATGCGATGCGGCGGCGAATTTTAGCTCCCCTCAAGGAAGGGTTGAAAGCTTTTAGTTCGACTGCGCCTCAGCAAATCCGGGTTTTAGACGTAGCTTGCGGGACTGGTCGGACTCTGAAATTTATCCGTGGCGTTCTGCCACAAGCATCCATCTTTGGTATGGATCTTTCACCAGCTTATTTGCGGAAGGCAAATCAGCTGTTATCTGAAAATCCAGATGAATTGCCGCAGCTCCTCCAGGCTAACGTCGAGGAACTACCTTACTTGGATAATTATTTCCATGCAGTAAGTAGCGTTTTTCTATTCCACGAGCTACCTGCGGCGGTGCGTCAGCGGACGATCGAGGAATGTTTCCGGGTGACTAAGCCAGGGGGAGTTTTTGCGATCTGCGACTCAATTCAGGTCAGCGATTCTCCCGATTTCATGTCGATGATGGAAAATTTTCCAGCGATGTTCCACGAACCCTACTACAAGCATTACACCACTGATGATTTGGTGGAACGTTTGGAGAAAGCAGGCTTTAGGGATATTTCTACTGAAGTCCACTTTGTGAGCAAGTATTGGATTGCACACAAACCATCTGAGTCGTAAGTGGGAAATATGATGAGGGCGATCGCCTAAACTCTAGCCGATCGCCCGATCTTTTGTGCAATTCTATAAAAAAAATAATTAATAAGCTGTCCAGCAGCGTATCTCTAGAGGATACAGTTGGTTCAGACATATCCCAACGAAGCGCAAACAGAAATATTTTATGACGACTTACCAGCCAGATGCGGAAACAGTTGCTACTCAAACCTTATCTAGCAACGAGGTAGTAGACAAGCTACTACAGGAAGCAACGGGAGTCAATTATGTGGAGGTGATTCAAACCGTCATCTCCAGCATGGCACAGGAAGACAGCGCGATGGTCAGTCAGACTGAGGTTGGTCATCTGTGGAAGTTTAAGTATGGTAGTGTTGAGGTGTTTGTACAGCTCACTGGTTCGACGGATGATGACACTTTGACGGTTTGGTCTTCAGTGCTGGGGCTACCTGCTAAAGACGAACTGCAATTAATGCGTAAGCTTCTAGAAATGAACGGCGCTGAAACTTTTGAGGCTCGTTTCGCAATTGTCAACGATCGAGTGGTTGTGATATCAAGTCGTACTGTGGCTGAGCTTTCCCCTGGCGAAGTCTCCCGCACCATCACAATTGTGGCTACGATCGCAGATAACAACGACGAACTCTTGCAGGAGCAATTTGGTCAATAGTCATCGGTCATTGGTCATCGGTCATTGGTCATTGCTATGAACCATGAACTATGAACAAATGACTATTGAGTATTGACAAATGACTAATTCTTGGCGTCTAATTCCGCTGCTTTCAGCTCCAGGTAGGGTGCAAATGGCGATCGATCTTTGGTTGCTAGAACAGCACCGCAAAGGTTTGCATCCTCCTACTTTGCGGTTTTACACCTGGTCGCCACCAGCAATTTCTCTAGGATATCATCAGCGTCGGTGGCCCGAATTTTGGCGTCACCTGACTTGGCAAGGACAGCGGGTAGAATTGGTGAGGCGTCCTACTGGTGGACGTGCTGTGCTGCACCAAGGAGATTTAACTTACGCTGTCGTTACTTCTGGATTAACTGGTAGTCGCACCCAGGTTTATCAAACTCTTTGTGAGTTTTTGATTGCTGGTTGGCTCAAGCTCGGCGTGGAGTTACACTACGGTAATGCTGGGCGCGGTTATATTCACAACCCCAACTGTTTTGGCACCGCCACAGGTGCCGATTTAGTATCGGCTAATAATTGCAAGTTAATTGGCAGCGCTCAACTTTGTCGCGGCAATGCTATTTTGCAGCATGGTTCAATGCGTTTGCAGCCAGATGACGCTTTTTTCGCTCAGGTGTTTGATTCTGCTGCACCGCCGCCAGCAGACAAACCTATTCCCGATCGCACAGAAGCTTTGTTTCAAACTGTTATAGATGCTCTGAGTGTTGCCGCCGAGCGCTGTTTCGATGCTCGGCTAGTAATGCAACCCTTATCAGAGGTGGAATGGCAAGCTATTATGACAAACTCTTGACCGCGCTGCTAGCCCGCCTTATATCCCCAACTATACCTAACGGTATAGTTGGGGATATAAGGCGCATTTGATAAATCAAGCTTTTTAGTTAGCATGAGTCAAAATTTCTCGTCTGCGGAATTCTTAAAGATATAGACAGCTACCAGGACAATAGCCAGTGGCACTATGAAAAAAAAGGCCATTCTTATTACCTCTTGATTAGAAGCAGAAGCGTATATATAATATAGAACGAACAAATTGAATAGGCTAACTTCTCCTAATTAATTCACTTGACGTTAGCGCCTAAATAGCCACGACAGCTTGGAGAAATCGCAGAAAACTACTTTGAAGCCGATAGCGATTGATTTTTTTGTGTTGGTAGTGACTCTACTGCTGCTTCGGCTAGAGCAGGAATTGGCAATCCTGGAGGATAGCTACCCTCTTCTTTGATCCGCTTAATTTGCGCTTCCGATATTTTTACCTTCAGCTTTTCGGCCATTGCCCGGACAATATCACCCCTATCGATGATACCTGCGACAGTGCCTGCGGGTGAAAGCACTGTGATTCTAGGTAATTTGTCGGTTTCCATGCGGTTGATCGCTTCCACCAAAGGCGTCTTTTCTTCAACGGTATCGATCGCATTAAGAGGCTTGACAATACTATAAACCGTGTCAGTTTCCCAGCGACTGCGTTCTACCGAACGGAACTCCTCAACTGAGACTAAACCGCGATAGCGACCGTCAGAAGCAGCGAAGTAGACCTGCTGCTGGGTGCTTTCTAGGAGGTAATTATCTGCAAACAGCCGCAGCTTCATGTCTGCATCGATGACGCGAAATTCGCTCGTCATTGCGTCTGCGGCTGTTAGCTGCAACAAAATTTCTTGAACGTTGGTTATTTGGTCGTAAGCGCTGGCATTCCGCAAGACAAACCAGCCGAGTAGGGCAATCCAGAGTGTACCGGGATCTCTGGTGTTTAGGAAGGCGATCGCACTCAAGATAATTGCCGACCATCCTAGCACTTGTCCCGTGCGAGCTGCCCAATGGATACCTTGAAAGCGATCGCCCTTAATCTTCCATACCGCTGCTTTCAAAATCTGCCCTCCATCCAAAGGAAGGCCCGGAATAAGGTTAAACAGGGCTAAAACCAAGTTGATGCTAGCTAAATCTGCTACTAAAACTTCTGCTGGACTCGACTGTGGCAAAAGGTAAGTCAGCACGCCCAGTAGTGCGAACAGGGTTATACTAACGGCTGGGCCTGCGATCGCCACTTGAAACGCTAATCCCGGCGTTTTAGATTCTCGGTCAATTGAAGCAATCCCCCCAAACAGAAACAGCGTAATAGAGCTGACCTTAATGCCCTGCGATCGCGCCACTAAACTGTGGCCTAACTCATGTAAGAGTACCGAGCCAAACAGCAGTATAGCCATCAAAAAGCCTATCCCCCAGGCCATCAACAGCCCCCATTGGGGGTAACCTAGTTGCAAATCCCGGCCATTGGCAAAAGTGAAAATAGCTAAAATAATTAGCCATGAGGGGTCAATGTACACCGGAATTCCAAATATAGACCCAATTCGCCACCCAGCCTGCATAAAAAATTTCCTTTACTCGCATATTGACGAGCCAATTTAACGTAATCCTTTTCTACAAATTGTAAAAGTCTGAGAACTGCATAGAAAATTAATTGGTTCTTTTAGTCTGAAGTGCTTTAGTCTAGGCAATTTAATTTTCTTTCTTCTCAACATAAGTATAGTCTATTTTGAGAAAGATGATTGCTATCCCACACTATCATCCCCCCAGATACCGACAAAAAGGGGGGATAAGACAGCGCGGGACTAAGAGGTGAATTAGGTGAAGTACCTACCACTAAATCGGAGTATCCATTATAGTGGGGGACTTACGCCGATTCAGTTAAATAGCTCCAACGTTGGTCAATCCCAAAATGACGCCAGCGCCCAGGATATGACCAAAGCTTGTACCCGCTAGTAATTGGGGAAGACCAAGTGTGGGTATGGGCGAAGGGGGTTTGCTTCCCCGGTCTTGGGTAGCAAAGCGGACAATAACAAGCCCAAGGATATTGCAAATAATCATCACAAGGCCAATAGTGGGAGACCAAGCTGGTGTGCTAGGAACGGTAGACTGTACGCCTAGAATTATCGAGTTAATCACGGTTTTTTCTCCTAAATTGAGAAACTTACACTTTTATTCTCCCACTCAGCTATCCATCTCACAGCTGAGATTGAGAAACGATCGCCTTTTAAAGGACACCCGCGTTAGTCAGTCCCAGAATGACCCCGGTGCCAATAATGTGTCCAAAACTCATTGTGGCGAGCAATTCCGGCAAGTTAAAATTCCTAAACAGCGCGGGCTTGCCAACGGGAAGATCTGGGCCAATACCCGGATTTTTGATGGCAAAGCGACCTATAGCAATGGCAAGTAGGTTGCATAAAATCATTACTAATCCTACAGCCGGAGTCCATGCTGGTGTTGCAGGAACCGTAGACTGCACCGCCGCAAGTAAAGTTAAGTTAAGCAAAATCTTTTTCCTGCTTGACTAAACAACAACAAAAATTATAGAAAGCCGTTAAAAAATAACAAGAATCTGTTTTAAGAGTTAACATAATTGCCAAATTTTGATACAAATGTACAACTGGCAGCGACGGAGTAGGCTGAATGCGGGTTAAGATTTGCGGAATTACGAAACCGGAACAGGGAGATGCGATCGCGCGTCTGGGAGCAACCGCGCTAGGCTTTATCTGTGTCCCCACATCTCCCCGCTACGTCACCCCAGCACAAATCCGGGCAGTGGTAGAGCAATTATCGGTGGATGTCGATCGCATTGGCGTATTTGCTAATACCACTATTGAGCTAATTTGTCAAATAGTTACATCCGCTCGATTAAATGGCGTTCAATTGCACGGCAATGAATCCCCCGAATTCTGCCATCAGCTACGCCAGTTTTTACCAACCGTCGAGCTAATTAAAGCCCACAGAGTGCAGACACCAGAGTCTTTAATCCAGACAGACGCCTACACCAGCGCAGTTGATACACTTCTGCTTGACGCCTACCATCCCACTCAGCTAGGCGGCACCGGCAAAACACTCGATTGGGCTACACTGCGGCAGTTTCTACCCAAATTACCTTGGTTTCTTGCCGGTGGCTTAACACCAGACAATGTATTGGACGCCCTCAGTCAGGTTCATCCCAGTGGTATCGATCTATCCAGCGGCGTCGAGCTATCCCCTAGAGATAAAGACTTAGATAAAGTAGCTCAGTTGTTTGAGAAACTAGGGATTAGAAAAACGCTGGTTGATGGCGAATCAAGTTGAGGAACTCTTCGCGAGTTTTTTGCTCATCCTGGAATATACCCAACATTGCACTGGTGACAGTCCAAGAACCGGGCTTTTGGACACCACGCATCACCATGCACATATGGGTGGCCTCCATCACGACAGCGACTCCCTTCGGCTCCAAAATAGTCTGAACTGCTTCGGCAATCTGACGAGTCAGGCGTTCCTGCACTTGCAAACGACGGCCATACATTTCTACAATCCGCGCCAGCTTGCTCAGTCCCACCACTCTTTGGTTGGGAATATAGGCGACGTGAGCCCTGCCCATAAACGGCAGCATATGATGTTCGCAGAGGCTAAAGAAATTGATATCCCGGACAAGAACCATCTCGTTGTGGCCTTCATCAAAGATGGCGTCGTTGACGAGTTCTTCTAGGGACTGATTGTAGCCACTGGTGAGAAACCGCATCGCCTCTGCGACTCGCTTGGGCGTCTTGAGTAAGCCTTCCCGCTCCGGATCTTCTCCCACTCCCAACAGGAGCGTCCGCACGGCGTCCATCATTTGCTCGTTGGTTTCTTCCGTAGGCGGGTGCAAGTTGGGTTCACGACCGTTCAGCGTGTTGCGATCGGGCCGAGTCGGGACATTCAAAATCCCATTGGAACTGACGGAAAGAGAGGTAGAACTATTGGAGCCTTTGGAGGAAGCGGTAGTCATGATCGGCCTTTATTAATGTATTGCAATCGGGTTAAGGTCAACAGAGAGGCAGCAACCTAAAGGGTTCCAGCGCTAGCCACGAGGGTTAACTCTTCAATTACTGCTTGTTCTGGTAGCAGCGCCGTCTGTAGAATTGACTGCGCGACGATTTCAGGGGTTAACATAGCTGAGCGGTCAAAGTTAACGCGAACTGTATCTGTATCCCAAATCGGGGTATTGACCGAGCCAGGACAGATAGCTGTGACGCGAATTCCGCTAGAGCGTTCTTCTGCTGCGAGGGTTTTGGATAAAGCCATCAAGCCAAACTTGCTGACGCAGTAGGCTCCCCAGCCAGGAAAGACTTGTTTGCCAGCTATTGAGGCAACGTTGATAATTGTCCCAGAGTGGCGATCGCGCATCATAGGTAGTATTCCCTGTATGCACTGAAAAACGCTGGTGAGATTAAGGTCAATTACCCTCTGCCAGTCAGAGAGGGGCGTTTCGCTCAAATCAGCGGTGTACCCCATGCCAGCATTGTTGACAAGAATGTCAATCGGGCCAAAGTCAGCCGCGATCGCGCTAATCTCATCTTTCACCCGATCGAGATCCGCTAGGTCTAGGGCGTAAGCTTTCGCTTCTACCCCAGCAGCGATCGCGTTTTGGGCTACCACTGTCAATTTTTCCAGGTCACGGCTGACTAACGCTACGTGAATTCCAGCCCCGGCAAATGCTAAAGCTGTTGCCTTGCCAATTCCACTGCTTGCTCCTGTAATCAGGGCGCGTTTTTCGGTTGAAGCACTCATTAATTAAATTTTTAGACACTTGGATGGAACATCCCATCGCTTCAAGGTATTTGCTTTTGGCAAACGACCTTACCGCTTTGTGCTAGCTCCCATTTCAGGCGTTTTGCGCTTATGCCGCCCAGCCCACCTAGAGCCAGCCCAAAATGAGAGCTATGTAAACAATTGTAACATTTATAATTCTATCACTCCAAAAGTGGATTGTTAGATCCAAAATTTCAAGCTGATATTTCGGTGAAAACACCAATGCGACGAAACTTTTGATAGCGCAACTCGCGACGCTGTTGGCTTGTCATCTGGGTTAGTTCTTCCAGATGGTTCAGGAGAGCCTGCTTAAGGGTAGCGGCAGCTTTGAGGGGTTCGGAGTGGGCTCCGCTAGTCGGTTCGGGCAACAGTTCGTCTAGAATACCGAGATTTTTGAGATCCCAAGCCGTAATTTTGAGTGCTTCTGCCGCTTGAGGGGCTTTGGAGGCATCTTTCCAGAGAATAGAAGCACAGGCTTCTGGGCTGGCGACATAATAAACTGAATGTTCAAACATCAACAGTCGATCGCCTACGCCAATACCCAAAGCACCGCCAGAACCGCCTTCGCCGATGACAGTGCAAAGGATGGGAACATCAAGGCCAAACATCTCTCGCAAATTATAGGCGATCGCTTCTCCTTGACCCAGTTCTTCTGCCTCCGAACCCGGCCAAGCACCCGGAGTGTCAATAAAAGTGAAAATAGGCATTCCAAAGCGGTTGGCGTGTTCCATCAGCCGCATTGCTTTGCGATACCCGCCTGGGGAAGCCATACCAAAATTGCGGAGAACGTTGTCCTTGGTATCCCGGCCTTTTTGATGGCCTAGCATTACCACGCTACGCCCAGAGACGCTGGCAATACCGCCTACCAGGGCTGGATCGTCGCTACCGCCGCGATCGCCGTGCAGTTCCATCCATTCATCGCTAATCGCCTGAATATAGTCTAGCGTGCTGGGACGGCGGGGATGACGCGCCAGTTGCAGCCGCTGAGCTGGTGACAAACTGGTAAAGATTTCGTGACGAAGTTGCACCGAACGTGCTTCTAGCTGGCGAATTTGCTCAGATACATCCACGCCATTCTCGGAAGCAAGTTGGCGAATCTGGTCAATGCGGGTTTCTAGCTCCGCCAGGGGCTTTTCAAAGTCTAATAGTAATGGTTTGCGATCGGGACTGGCCACGTTAAAAACTTGGATAACGTTGAATAGATTCTTTACTAGATCGTACCCTGTACAGTATGCACGAAACTTACGCCTCTTCCGTACTTATTATGCTATTTGAGCAGAGGGGCAGAGGGGCAGAGGGGCAGAGGAAATAAAAATCTTCTTAAGTGAACAAAAGCATAGCAACTCTGAAAGAGCCGCTTCTTTCCCAAAATAACTTCCATTCTGGGGATACTGTTTCGGAATTAATTATAAGTTTGACTGTATTTATACTCCGTTAGTAGTGTGCTTTCAGGAGTCATTGTGAGTTTTGCCGTATTTAACGAAGATTTTTACCTAGTCCATCACCCGGATGTTAAAGCTGCCGTCGATGCAGGTATTTTTCAATCTGGCTTAGCACATTTTCAACAGTTTGGGTTAATGGAAGGCCGGTTTCAAGTATCGCCTTTTTATGACGAGCAATTTTATTTACAAAGCAATCCCGACATAATAGCAGCAGTACAAACTGGCACTTTCAAATCTGGTTTGCAGCACTTTATCGAATTTGGAGAAACAGAAGGTCGAAGAGCGAGTCTGTTGTTTGATGAGGAGTTTTATCTGCGAAAAAACCCCGATGTTGCAGTAGCAGTTGCATCTGGTATTTTTAGGTCTGGACTGGCGCACTACCTAGAGTTTGGAAGATCGGAAAGCCGTTCTGGGACAAATTTCAATGAATTCGGGTATCTTCAAGATAATTCAGATGTAGCAGCGGCAGTAGAAGCTGGTGCTTTTGGATCTGCACTGGAACACTACATCAAATATGGAGAATTTGAAAGTAGATCGGGTATTTTTAGCGGCACCGATGGGAACGATACCGTCATTGGTTTTGGGCAGCAAGATGAGATTTACGGAGTAGACCTTTCTCCCGGCCAATGCGTTGTTGGCGGTACTCCAACCGGCGGGCAGTGTTTAGATTTTTATAGTTTAGGTGTCAGCGAAGCCGATGTTTTGATTGGCGGAAGCGGTCAAGATACATTCGTTTTGGGTCGGTTACAAACAGAGAATAAAATCCCGCCTGTTAGAAGTTTTTATGTAGGTGGAGGTGATGCTGATTTGGCGATGATTGAGAACTTTGAGATTGGCAAAGATACCCTCGTGCTGGGAGGGTCATTGAGTAACTATTTGTTTAATAAATCTGATGGAAATTTGAACATTTTTCTCGCGGCTAATAGCTTTTCCACTCCTCTACCCTCTCCAGATTTAGTTGCTACTCTCAAGGGAGTGACTTCTTTGCGTGAGATTGAGAATAGCGTTCAGTTCACAGGTGGTTTATTATCGGTGTAAATTGAATTATGAGTTTTTATGTATTTAATTCAAGTTGCTAGTTACTTGCTTTCTGGGTATGTTGTTGCGATGCCGCGCTCTTATTACAACTGGGATAAGAGCGCGGCATCGCAACTACGTACCCGGAAAGCAAGTAACTAGCAACTTGCGTTAAGTAACTTCTGCCCATTGCTGCCACACTAGCAGATCGGGGTTAGGCTTAACTCTAATGTCATACTGTTTCATCTTTTCCAGCAGCAACTTCACGCCCTGCCTATGGTTATGATGTCTGCTTGTAAATATTATCCTTTCTTGTTTGGCAGATTCTGAGGAATACAGCCAGATACAAATTTCTCTAATCTCTGAGGGTAACCATATACGATTGGGTTCCCATCCCAACTCAATACTTAGCACTTCTCTCCAGGTAAACACTTTTAAGGGTTTCCAAACTCCTTGATACCGAATCCCAACTTCGTTGATTTCAAGGCAATCCCATCGCTGAATTTCAAATATAAATACTCCCACGCAGGGAGAAAGTAAGAAAAGACAAAATATCAGAATTTGCAGGGGGTTTAGATCGCTATTTACAGAGAAACCAACAAATAAAACCCAGAACAAAAATAAGCCAATTAAGCAGCCGATTTTCGCTCGTTTTTGAATCAGACATAGTTCTTGATAAGTTGTCCCGACGTAACAATGTCGCAGTCTAGGTTTCATGGTAGTTAGATTCCATCATATTTGTTTGCCAACTGCTACTAAGGGATTCAGGACTTACGCACTCACGCCCCCCTTGCCCCCTTGCCCCCTCCCCCAAATCTGGGGGAGAAGAAGTCATGTCCCCCCCAGATTTGGGGGGTTAGGGGGGCAAAAGCGTCTCGCCTGTAACTGGGTAGGACGGGCGAGACGCCCATCCCACAAGAAGTTGTTGGATATTTTTTTATTTGTCAAGACTTACGCAATATTTCTTGTTTCGCCCTCCTAGCCACCCAAATCTGGGGGGAACAGGACTTACGCAAGATCCCCCAGATTTGGGGGATCTTGCGTAAGTCCTGTTTGTCAGTCGCTACGAAGAGTGTAGAATATTAGGAAGATAATCTGCGATCGTAAATTAGACTTCTAGAAAATAGTGAGAAAAATGAAAAAAAACGACTTGGAATTTTATGACTTGAATGCGAATAATTGGTGGGAAGAAGATTCAAAGATTTATGCTCTTTATCATCTGAATAAGCCACGGTTTGAGTTTTTCGATCGCTATGTGCCAAATTGGCAGGGTTTGAAAGCGTTGGATGTCGGGTGTGGCGGGGGGTTTTCCTGCGAGTTTATGGCAGATAGGGGTGTAGAAGTATCAGGGATCGATCGCTCGGCTAAATGTATAGAAAAAGCACAAGAACACGCGGTTAAGCGGGGAATCAAAATTGACTACAAGTATGGATTGGCAGAAGAGATGCCTTATGAAGACAACACATTTGATGTAGTGGTATGTGTTGATGTTTTGGAGCATATTGCCGATTTAAACAAAGTTATTTCAGAAATCAACAGAATTTTGAAGCCAAATGGTTTGTTTTTCTTCGATACAATCAACAGAAATTTTAAATCTAAATTTGTGATGATTTGGCTGATGGAAAATATCTTGCGTGAAATTAAACAAGGCGTTCACGATTGGAGAAAGTTTATTAAACCAGAGGAACTTACTGATTTAATGGAGGAACGGAGCTTTACAGATATAGATATCAAAGGTTTTGATATGTTTGGAGAAGCTTTAAAGCTAAATTGGGCTAGCTATAAAGAATTCAAAAGCACAGGAGTCGTAAAAGTAAGAATTAATGATGATACTTCAGTGATGTATATCGGCAAAGCGGTGAAACAGTGCTTTTTGAGTGCTGAGTGCTGAGTGAAGATTCTGACTCAGCACTGAAGAAGTGCTGTTTTGTAAGAGAGATGCGATCGCTTTTATGGTAAACTGAAAATCATGTTTGCCAATTTTCTCCCGTATTTAGTCGAGCAACTGACAGAACCCTCATCAATTGCTCTTGCTCAGAACATCCAGCGTCAGGCTGTAGCAACTCCCTTGAGCGAACAATCGATCGCAACCACCTACGTTCGTCAGGGTGAGGGCGAAGGGCCGATCGTGTTACTCCACGGCTTTGATAGTTCGATATTCGAGTTTCGCCGCCTGCTGCCGCTTCTAGCCGCCAATAACGAAACTTGGGCGATCGATCTGCTGGGTTTTGGGTTTACGGAAAGGGTTGCAGGATTGCCGTTCAGCCCAAGTGCGATCGCGACTCATCTATACTATTTCTGGAAAACTCTGATTGAGCAGCCGATTATTTTAGTTGGGACTTCGATGGGAGGCGCAGCTGCAATTGATTTCGCCCTTACTTACCCACAAGTAGTCAAAAAGTTGATACTGATTGATAGTGCTGGCTTTGCTAAGCCGCCTGCTATTGGTAAGTTTCTGTTTCCACCTGTCGGTTATCTGGCTACTTCATTTTTGCGTAATCCGAAAATTCGTCAAAAGATTAGTATAAACGCTTACCATGACGAAAAGTTGGCTTCCGTAGATGCTCAACGGTGTGCGGCATTACATTTAGAAATGCCCCAGTGGAGTGAAGCTTTGATTGCTTTTACCAAAAGTGGCGGTTACGGATATTTTGGCGAGAAACTGGCACAAATTGTACAGCCGACTTTGATTTTGTGGGGGGAACGCGATCGCATTTTGGGTACTGCTGATGCGGGGAAGTTTGAGAAAGCGATCGCCCATAGTAAACTAATCTGGATCGCAGATTGCGGGCACGTCCCTCACCTGGAAAAGCCGCAAATCACCGCCCAGCACATTTTAGACTTCAGATAGGTAACCAGACATTTCCGGGAAATTACCGAGGAAATGATCGGAAATTGAGGAAAAGTGGGTAATTTGGATGTAACAACCGCAAATCGAATCTGCGGAGATTACCCAAAACCCTCAACCCTTACGCAATAGCCCCCCTTAAAAAGGGGTGTTGGGGAGATCTGCAAAGAGTACCCAGGTAGCCAGTTATGAATACAGTTCTAGTTGTGGAAGACTCTCGCAGTCAGCGGGAGTGCATCTCACACCAACTAGCGTGGAGTGGACTGAATGTTATTCAGGCGTCTGATGGCGTCGAAGCACTAGAAAAAATTCAGCGAAACAGTCCGGATCTCGTGTTACTAGATGTGGTAATGCCCCGCATTGATGGTTACAATGTTTGTCGTCTGCTCAAAGCTAACCCCGAAACCCGGAATATACCCGTAGTATTTTTAACAGTCAAGGTGCAACAGTTGGCTCTTTACGGAGGTATAAAACTTGCAGAAGCATACATTGGCAAACCTTGGCAAGCGAGAGAACTAATTGGCACGGTAAAACGAGTGCTGGTGGATGCTAAAAATTGGGCTGACGCCGCCTCTGCGGATGCCTGGACGGAATACGGCGTTTTAAACTTAAACTTGATTAAGCTATACGAATGTCGTGCTGATGCTTGGACAAAATATGGTTTACAAATTACCAGATTTTACGAGGATGCCCTTGCTGCTTTTGAGCAAGCATTGCAGATTAATCCCGATCGCTCGGATGCGACTAAATACCGCGCTACTCTTGAAAAAGACTGGGCTGTTTTGCTCCAAAAGTTAGAACAAACTAAGCCTTGTCAAGTATGTCGTTATTATTATGGTAAGGACGGGATAAACTGTGCGGTCTATCCATTCGGCCCTCCTGAAGAACTTTGTCGCGACTGGGATTTTCAGTAATTCGTCGCTAAGGAAACAGAAGCAAATTTCTTCTCATTCTGTGCCAAATTGTCGCCATTTTAATATGTTAACAGGAATGTTGAACCAAGGATTATTTAATTCGGGTACTTTAACTTTCATTACTTTTTTATAAATGGGGTCTGCTTCAATCCAAATGTTATTTCCTGTATAAGCTAAGGTATGAATTCCGTCTGTTGTTACTGCAATATCTCCTCTTTGGATTTTGGTATAATCTAGCTGATTAATACTGTCAGCTTTATACAGAAATTTTGTGATATTTCGATATTCTTTTCCTAAAGCCTCTGCGGAAGCATCGTACCACCACAAAGAAATCCCTTCTCTAATTAGTTTGGGATTAAAAGATATCAATCCCTGCTTTACATCGGCATTAATTAAACCTCGGCGAACTAAACCCGAACAATCAATACCAAATTTGTTTTCGCCACCCCAAATATAGGTAACTCCTTCATAGTAATTGAGTTCTTGTATGTAAGATTCGCGCAGCCTTTTTCCGTCTGCTTTGTACCCTGGCAGAATAGCTATGGCGCTAACGATTAAAGCTAAGGAAATGCAGAAGAATCGAATCGACTTTTTATTCCATAATAAAATTAGCGCTCCCAGCCAAATTAGAAAAATAAGTGTGACAATTGCAAACCGAAAAATGCCATAACTTATGGGGTAAATAAGCAATACAATCAACAAAAACCAAGCCAATCTCCATAAAGCCCAAGGCCCTAAAACCAATACGTAACGCCGCTTGATTTTTGTGAATAGCATTTGGCGAGATCCAGTATTATATTAAACTTATCCCATCAATGATATTAGGTGAGAACGGGGTTGTGTAATGGACTTGAAAAAAGAGTCTAATTAATCACAAGGTTGTTGAGATAATTCCAGATTTTAAATAGCAAATTTAAGATTGAATTTTCCAATCTGCAATCTAAAATTTGAAATTCCTCAGTCAGCACTTAATCTGCTCGCACATCCGTTGCTCTAACCGTTCTAGCAATGTATTCACATCTGTAGCAACTTGCTCAAAGCAAATGGGTGGTGGAGGTTCAGGTTCAAACTGAACTAGCTTTATTTGAGCGTTTCCTATGCCGATGAGGAGAACTTCCTGCTTGGGATTATGAGCATCCAAAATTCCCAATATCTCCTGAAGCTGATTATCAACTTTGTGATTTAGTGCCTCAATAGCTGGTCTGGCACAATAGATAAAATGCGGCTTTGGTTCGAGATCGATCCCCAAAGTATTATTGTCGCTCTCTCCTCGTTGCACAAATAATCCCCAAGCTAAAGCAGCCAATTCTTGCTGATTTGCTTTGACGAATTCGTTTAACTGGCTTCGCCAGCTGTGTTCACCCCGATCTGACTGGGTAGTACCAAACATTACCATTGTCTGCTTTCCGTCGTTGCCAATATTATTTCAAACCCGACTGCACTCGCCACAAGCTGGCATAAATCCCCTGTTGCTGGAGCAGTTCTTCATGTCGTCCCGATTCTACTAATTTGCCATGTTCCATCACATAGATACTATCGGCGTTGCGGACGGTGGAGAGCCGATGGGCGATCGCGATCGTAGTCCGATTTTGGGTAATTCGTTCCAGAGATCGCTGGATAGCCGCTTCTGTCTCATTATCCACTGCCGACGTAGCCTCGTCGAGAATCAGAATTGGTGGATTTTTCAAAACAGCTCGTGCGATCGCAACCCGCTGCCTTTGCCCGCCCGATAACTTCTGCCCCCGTTCACCCACAATGGTGTCATAACCTTGTGGCAGTTGCATGATAAAGTCGTGAGCTTCGGCAATTTTAGCTGCCGCTCTTATTTCTTCAAAAGTAGCATCAAAACTACCATAAGCAATATTTTCTGCCACAGTGCCATGAAATAAGAATACATCCTGGCTGACTAATCCGATACACGATCGCAAATCTTTTAGCTTTAGCTCCCGCAATTCTATGCCATCCAGGGTAATTGTGCCTGCTTGAACCTCGTACAGTCGCAACAGCAATTTTACCAATGTACTCTTCCCAGATCCAGTGGAACCGACGATCGCGATCGTTTCCCCGGCGGGTATGTGGAGGGAAAGATGCTCCATTACTGGCTTGCGCCCATTGTAGGCAAAAGTCACATCCCGCAGCATCAACTCGCCCCGCACCTGACCGACTGGCAAGGGTCTATCTCCAGTATCAATAGCAATTGGTGTGTCCAAAAGATTCATCACTCTATTGGTAGATGCCATTGCCCGTTGATACTGGTCAAATGTATCTCCCAATCTTGTCAAAGGCCAGAGCAAGCGCTGGATTAGGAAAACTAATACGCTGTAAGTACCTACAGACATTTTGCCGTTCACCGCTTCCATGCCGCCATAAAGCAGCAATGCCGTGAATCCTGCCAGAATGATCATCCGAATTAAGGGGACAAAGGCAGCAGAAAGAGCGATCGCACGGCGATTGCTTTGCCGATAACCGTCGCTTTCCACCGCCAGACGCCTTGCTTCGTATTCCTCAGCCGTATAGCTTTTAATCGTCATCATTCCCGACAGATTATTCGCCAACCGACTGTTGAGGAGGCCCACCTTTTCGCGTACATCGGCATAGCGAGGGGCAAGTAGTCCCTGATAATATACGGAACCCCAGATGATAAACGGCATAGGTAGCATCGCCATCCACGCCACGCTGGGTGCCATGATAAAGAAAGCGCCGCCAATAATTATCACCGTTGCGGAAACTTGGATTAGGTCATTGGCTCCCACATCCAAAAAACGTTCTAGTTGGTTGATATCATCGCTGAGGATAGACATCAACCCGCCCGTGCTGCGCTCTTCAAAATAGGCGATTTCCAGTTCTTGGATATGGTTATAGGCATCTAGGCGCAATTCGTGCTGTATTTTCTGAGCCAGATTCCGCCACAAACGAGCGTAGGCGTACTCAAATGCGGATTCGAGTATCCAAACAATGACGGTGAGGATGGACAGAATTAAGAATTGCCCAAAGGTATCTTTGACACCCCAACGAGCAATTATGGAATCCTTTTGGTTCACCACCACATCCACGGCGATGCCAATTAAGGCGGGTGGTGCCAGGTCGAAGATTTTATTGAGGATTGAGCAGCCAGTTGCCAGCCAAATTTCCTGGCGATAGTCTTGCCCGTAATCAATTAGCCGCTTGAGGGGATGCACGGAACTGGAGCGCTTCCCCCTAGAGGATGATTTGCCAGGTGTGATAGCTTTGATAAATTGCTTGAGCGTAATTGACACTAGATTTAATTTGAACCTACTTTTATATTACCGTTCTTAAAAATGTGCGATCGCTTGGGGAAAGGGAAAGTGCGATCGCACACGCTTGTTGGTTGCTCCCATAGATGGAGTTGTGGAGTGACTCAGTTTATGACTCAATGTGGTGATAGAATAATAGGCTGTTCAAAAGTGAGAAAGAAAGGGTTGTGAGGGAGCGATCGCACGGGGGTTGTCAACCCAATATTCCTTGTTTAAATATCCTCCTCTTCTGAGTCAAACAATTCTTTTAGATTGCGCGAACCATGCCCGGAGAATTTCTAAAGTGTTAGCAGTAACTTGGTAAAGAATGATATGCCCGTCTAAAGGTACACCCCGCAAACCAGATCTAATATCTTCATAACTGCGTCCCATCATCGGAAAATTGATTAACTTTTGACATCTTTTGACAAAAGTTGTGAGTAAACGCTCTCCTGCCTCCACATTTCTACTAGCAAAGTAATCTATAATTTCGTTGAGATCGCGGCTAGCAGAGGGTGAAATGATGTAACGGCTCATGCTTGCCCCTGACGCGCTTGGCGTAATTTTTCTTGCAACTGAGTTACCACTAACTCCCCATCAATTCCTTCCCCTCCTCTGAGTTCCTCAATGGCTACATCGACTTTTTTCCGTGTTTGTTCTACCCAAGTTCGCTCCTTTCGATCTCGTCGCTCTAATAATTCTAAAGCCGCAGTAATCACTTCATCAGCATTGTTGTATTTACCGCTGTTGAGTTTTTGTTGGATTAACTCTGCTTGTTCTGGTTTTAAGGTGATGTTCATATTTTTTAATTCCTCGATATAATCGATAATTGTGGTAGATAGTTGAAATCATATCAAGTCCGGTTGCATCGTTAGTACATGAGTGATATCGTCAAATTGTCTGTTGTCATCGTTGGTTAAAATTTTACCGCAGATGAAGACAGATGAACGCAGATTAACGCAGATAAGAATGAGCGCACGAATTTTTTAGGTAACCGATGCGTAAGGACATGATATCAAAGCCCAGCCGAAAGACCATCCTAGAAGTTAGACAGTTACAGTAATTATTATGTCATCAAACTTTTTGTTATACGGTGCCAACGGCTATACTGGTGCCCTGATTGCCAGACTAGCAGTACAGCGCGGACTTCGCCCCATCCTTGCTGCACGAAATGCCGATAAGATTGCGCCGCTAGCAACAGAACTCAGTTTGGAATATCGCGCCTTCTCTTTGGATGATGAAGCCGCCGTAGACGAAGCTTTGGCGGATGTGCCAGCAGTACTGCACTGTGCTGGGCCATTTTCGCGGACTTCTAAGCCGATGGTGGATGGATGTCTGCGGACAAAAACCCACTATCTGGATATTACTGGAGAAATCGGAGTATTTGAGGCGATCGCTTCCCGCAATACCGAAGCCAAAACCGCAGGAGTTATGCTTCTCCCTGGCGTTGGTTTCGATGTCGTCCCCTCCGACTGCTTAGCCGCACACCTCAAAAGACGCCTCCCCTCAGCCACGCGACTGAGGCTCGGTTTTCAAGCGCTGGGGGGGATATCGCGAGGCACCGCCACCACAATGGTAGAAGGTCAGAATAAAGGCGGTTTGGTGAGGCGTGGCGGCGTTCTCACCCCCGTTCCCACAGCTTGGAAAACTCGCACCATAGACTTTGGACAAGGGCCAGTCCAAGCCACGACAATTCCTTGGGGCGATGTGTCCACAGCTTACTACAGCACCGGGATTCCCGACATTGAGGTCTATGCGGCATTTTCCGCTTCCACGCGCAAGGCGATGGTTCTGAGTCGCTACATTGGTTGGTTGCTAGCCTTACCCCCCGTGCAAGAATTCCAGAAGCGTCTGATTCAGAAACAACCGCCTGGGCCAAACGACGCCCAACGGGGACAGGGTAGAAGCCTGCTGTGGGGAGAGGTAGAAGACAATGCTGGTAAAAAGTTAGTTTCTCGACTACAAGGCCCGGAAGGTTATACTCTAACAGCTATGACTGCTTTGGCGATCGCGCAAAATGTCCTGACAGGACAGGTGGATGTGGGTTTTCAGACGCCATCAAAGGTTTATGGAGCCGACTTTATCCTGGAAATCGAGGGCGTCGTGCGGGAGGATTTAAACTAAAATATTAACCGAAAAGTGGGTGTGTGGATATTTTTTACCACAGATATCCACGGATGAACACAGATAAGCACAGATGTATTTGAGTTCAAGATTTGTTTTAGGCCAGACAATTATAGCAACCTTCTCGGCAGTTAGGACGTTCTTAATTCCACCAAACCCTTGAAACACGCCCCTTCTTCCCCTAGCCCCTAGTCTCTAGAGCGCCAGTCTAGTAGAATAGATTGACAAAAAACAATCCGATGTGTGGGTAGGGGCGATCGCGATCTTCCATTATTTTTTTGCCCGAATGCTTCGCCCGACTAAGTTCTGTATAGGCATACACACTTTATTACTTTTGTCAACAGCGATTAATGGACTGGCGCTCTAGTCCCTAGCCATACTTCGCACGGGCATAAATGGGCGAAGCATTCCGTGAATAATTTGTTGGTTGAACCCAAAGATCTTTGACGGAATGCGAAAGCCCCTACAGGGATAAAAAAAGCTCTGTCTGTGACCGTGCTGAGTATATATGTCATGGTTAGGAAACACCCCGCTCTAAAAGTATCCCTACTGTCGATCGCATTATGAGTATCTTTACACTGCAATCAGTCAAAAAAGACTTTGGGATTAAGGAAATCCTCAAAGATGCCAACTTTAGTCTCAATCCCACCGATAAAGTCGGACTGATTGGCACCAACGGTTCTGGCAAATCTACTCTATTAAAGATGATTGCCGGTCTAGAATCGATTGACAGCGGTCAAATTTTAGTAAATTCTGGCACTCGCATTGTCTATTTGCCTCAGCAACCGGAGTTAGATGAAAATCGCACGGTTTTAGAGCAGATTTTTACTGACAGCGGCGAGCAAATGGCTTTAGTCCGCGAGTATGAGGAACTTTCCGATAAACTAGCGCACGATCAAGAAGATAGCCAGCTGATGGCGCGTCTATCTGTTGTCATGCAGCGCATGGATGCTACTGGCGCTTGGGAAGTAGAAACTAATGCTAAAATTATCCTCACCAAGTTGGGGATCGAAGATTTCGACGCTCGGATTGGCAGTTTATCGGGAGGATACCGCAAGCGGATTGCACTAGCAGCAGCTTTACTTTCTGAGCCAGATGTGCTGCTGATGGATGAGCCGACAAACCATCTGGATGCCCTATCTGTGGAGTGGTTGCAAAGTTACCTGAATCGTTTTCGGGGCGCGATTTTGCTAATTACGCACGATCGCTATTTTCTCGATCGGGTCACTAATCGCATCGTCGAAATTGATAGAGGCGACCTCTACACCTACGATGGGAACTACTCTTATTATCTGGAAAAGAAAGCCCTCTCTGAAGAATCTGCCGTCAGCAGTCAGCGCAAACATCAAGGCGTGTTGCGTCGTGAATTGGAATGGTTAAAGCGCGGGCCAAAAGCTCGCAGCACGAAACAAAAAGCCCGCATCGAACGCATTCGCGATATGCAGGGTACTGAGTTTAAACAAGTTCAAGGCAAAGTTGATATAGCTACCCCTGGGCGTCGAATTGGCAAAAAAGTTATCGAGATTGTGAATATCTCTAAAGCCTACGACGGACGCACTTTGATCGACAATTTCACCTACAATTTTAATCCAGAAGACCGCATCGGGATCGTTGGTGGCAACGGTGCTGGGAAATCGACTCTAATGGATATCATTACAGATCTAGTTCAACCGGATTCAGGTCGTGTTGAGCTTGGTTCTACAATTCACATCGGCTATTTCGACCAGCATTCTGAAGCATTGCTCGCGGCGATGAACGAAAATCAGCGGGTAATTGACTACATCAAAGAGGAAGGGGAATTTATCAAAATTTCCGATGGGACTCAGATTAGCGCCTCGCAAATGTTGGAGCGTTTTCTTTTTCCTGGAAATCAGCAGTATGCACCCATTAATAAGCTTTCTGGCGGTGAAAAACGGCGTCTGTTTCTGTTACGAGTTTTGATGAGTGCGCCTAATGTGCTGATTCTGGATGAACCGACGAATGACTTGGATGTGCAGACGTTGGCGGTGTTGGAAGAATATTTGGAAGATTTCAACGGTTGTGTAATTGTAGTTTCTCACGATCGCTATTTTCTCGATCGCACTGTAGACACTATCTTTGCTTTAGAGTCGGGAGGAAATATTCGCCAATATCCCGGTAACTACTCCGTTTATCTGGATTTCAAGAAGGCAGAAGAAGACGCATCGCCCAAGCTTGACGGAAAACCTAAAGAAACGCGCCCCAAAGTTAGCGAACAGGCATCTAATAATAACAGACCGCGCAAGCTTTCCTCTAAAGAAAAGCGCGAGTTTGAGATGCTTGAAACTAAGATTGCCCAGATGGAGACCCAAAAAGCTGAGGCCCAAAAAGCGCTTTACAATGCTCCTCCTGGAGAGGTCACTAAGGTGCGCCAATTATACCAGCAGGTGGAAACTTTGACTCTAGCTATTGATGCTGCGACTGAACGCTGGTTGCAATTGGCTGAGATTGCATCTTGACAGAACATTTACTTTGTGTTAATGCGGGTTTCAACCGAGTGAGGTACAAATGGGGAAAAAGGTAATTGGCAATTTACTTTTGTACTTCACTCAGTCACAAAGCGCTATATCATATCATGTCCGGTAGCATCGATTGCTTAAAAAATCGCTCTCTTATCTGCGTTTATCTGCGTTTATCTATCCTCATCTGCGGTAAAAATTTAACCCACGATGACAACAGACAATTTCTCGGATCGCTTTTACACTAACGATGCAACCGGACACGATCTCACTCAAATCCATTTGCGTTTAATGAGCTTGACAAATTGCTCCTAAGTATGATTGAGTATGTCTCGAAGTACAAATACTTAGTAATTATTACTCATATCAAAAGTTCTCGATTTCTTCTCGATTTCCTACCCATTTTTTTTACTTTTAAGCTGTAATGTCTCAAATCAAGGCAGTAAATTAACTGTCTAAAGGAATAAAAGTTAATTAATCTTAGGAGAGCTTGACAAAATGCTTGACGCTTTTTCCAGAGTAGTTGAACAAGCTGACAAAAAAGGTGCTTACCTTTCTAGCGATGAGATCAACGGTCTTTCAGCGATGGTTGCGGACAGCAACAAGCGTTTAGATGCAGTCAACAGACTCACCGGCAACTCTTCCACGATCGTTGCCAATGCTTATCGGGCTGTAGTTGCCGAAAATGCTCAAATTTTTAATGCTGGCGGTGCTTGCTTCCACAATCGCAACCAAGCTGCTTGTATTCGCGACTTGGGCTTTATTCTGCGCTATGTCACCTATTCAGTGCTAGCAGGCGATGCCAGCGTGATGGACGATCGCTGCTTGAACGGTTTGCGCGAAACCTACCAAGCGCTGGGCACTCCTGGTAATGTGGTTGCTTCCGGCATCCAAAAAATGAAAGATGCTGCTCTAGCGATCGCCAATAATTCTAACGGTATCACCAAAGGCGATTGCAGCTCTTTGATGTCTGAAGTAGCTAGCTATTTCGATCGCGCAGCCGCCGCTGTTGCGTAGAATTCCTTTAGCATAAACCATCGATTTTTTAAAGTCTTTTCTCTCAATTTAGGAGTTTAAAACCATCATGAAAACGCCTCTCACCGAAGCAATCGCAGCAGCTGACTCTCGTGGCGCGTACTTGAGCAACACCGAAATCCAAGCTATTTTTGGTCGTTTCAACCGCGCTCAAGCAGGTCTGCAAGCAGCTCAAGCCTTCACAGCCAATGGCAAAAAATGGTCTGAAGCAGCAGCCAATCACGTCTATCAAAAATTCCCCTACACCACTCAAATGCAAGGGCCCCAATATGCCTCTACCCAAGAAGGCAAAAACAAGTGCGTGCGGGACATCGACCACTACCTGCGTACTATCAGCTACTGCTGCGTAGTCGGTGGTACTGGCCCTCTCGACGAATATGTTGTGGCTGGCTTGAGCGAACTCAACAGCGCTTTGGGTCTGTCTCCCAGCTGGTATGTTGCAGCTCTGGAATTCGTGCGCGACAATCACGGTCTGAGCGGTGACGCGGCTGGCGAAGCCAACATCTACCTCAACTATGCCATCAACGCTTTGAGCTAACAAAGCTTTTGGGTCTGAGATATAGGCAATTGTTGATTAAGTTGAACAATTGTCTGTTTCCCAGACCCAAATTGATTAAAAGGTAGATGGTCAAGCGAAAAATTGGAAGAGAGGATAAAAAATGAGTAGTTTAGGCGTCGAAGAGCGGCTGGGATACAGTTCAGTTGCAGATAAAAAAGTTGAACTCCGCCGCAATTGGAGCCCGGATGAATTACGTCAGTTGTTCCGGGCTGCTTACGATCAAGTATTTGGTCGCCAAGGCGTATATGCCAGCGAATTGTTTAGCAGTGCCGAAGCTTTGCTGCGTAATGGCAACATCAACGTGCGGCAATTTATTCAGATTTTGGCTCAATCCGAACTTTACAAAGAGCGCTTTTTCTACAATAACTCGCAAGTTCGTTTTATCGAATTGAACTACAAGCATTTGCTGGGACGCGCTCCCTATGACCAGTCGGAAATTGCCTACCACGTAGACCTCTACGCTTCTAAAGGTTACGAAGCTGAGATTGATTCTTATATCTACAGCACAGAATACACCAATGCTTTTGGTAATGATGTGGTTCCTTCTTACCGTGGCTTTCAGTCCTTGCCGGGAATGAAGACGGTTGGATTCAACCGGATATTTGAGCTTTTTCGGGGTAGTGGCAACAGCGACAACGCTCAGTTTGGGGGTAAAAATTCCCGACTGCGGCAGCAAGTGTCGATGAATATGGCTAACTCGATTAAAGCACCCTTGTCGGTTGCAGGAAAGTCTTCTGGGTCGCTAGGAGGAACTTTAACCAGTTCTGCGATCCGGGGAGATACGAGGGTCTACAAAATCGAAGCGGTCGTGGGTGGAGTTGGCACTAAAGTAGCAGTGCGTCAGAGTAAGCGGGTTTATACCGTGTCTTATGACCAACTTTCAACTACATACCAAGAAATTCACCGTCGTGGTGGGAAAATCGTTAAAATTGAGCCAGCTTAGGAACTGAGATCGATTCTGCTTGCTTAATTGATTTAGTGTTTGGTTAGTAGTTAGTAATTAGTTGTTAATGATATTTCTTGCTAACAACTAATTACTAACTACTAACAACATCCAGTTCAATATTCTTTTCTATGACCTTTGAAATTAATTGGTTTGGGAGCCTGCCGGATTAATCCGTGGGATCAATCCTATAATCCAAAATCCAATCATCCAAAATTGAATGACTGCTACTTCACCTCCTGAGTCGATCCTTTCCCCAAAAGCTGCTGTAGCTGCCTTGCTGGGAGACGATAACCAACTCCGCTATTACGCTGCTTGGTGGCTGGGTAAGCATCAAGTTCATGAAGCCTGCGCGGTACTTTGCTCGGCACTAAAAGATGAGCTATATCGCACGGAACAAGGGGGATATCCTCTGCGGCGTCAAGCGGCAAGGGCTCTCGGTCAACTGAAAAATCCTCAAGCCGTGCCTGCATTGCTGGAAGTGCTAAACTGCCAAGAAGATTTGCGTCTGCGGGAAGCGGCAATTCAAGCATTAGCAGCCATTGGCGACTCAAGAGCGGTTGAACGTTTGCTTGAACTTTTAGAATCGCAACAGGAGCAGCCTTTAGAAGCTTTGATTGAAGCGCTGGGAACTTTGCAAGTTTGGTCAGTTCATGAGCGAATCGAGGTTTTTTTGGCGCATGGTTCTGAGCGCGTACAATGTGCGGCTGCTCGATATTTATATCTTTTCAGTCAAGAGCCTCGGTACATTGAACGAATTGTTAAAAATCTGACTCATGAGAATATGTATTTGCGCTGGGCGGCGGCATTTGATTTAGGCTCGATCGGGCATTTACAAGCTGCACAGGCGATAATTAATGCTAAAGTTGGCAATAGTTTGAAGCTGTTGAATTTGAAGCGAATTTTAGAAGCGGTGCTAGGTAGCGATCGCTCTAATCAGGAAGACAACCAGAAAACTACTCGCTTATTGCTGAGCGCAATTGATGATTTGTTGATCCAGCTTTGATAAAATAACAATTTAGTTAATTTTGGCAAACTTTTTTTAATACCAATTGAAGGATGAACGCATTTAATAACGATTTAGATACTGCTTGGTTGATTCAGCAGTTACGCCGCGCTTCTACTCCAGTTGATGCGGTGCAATTAATTCAGGCTTTAACGACTAAGAAAACAACAGTAGGGGATGGCGAAGAAATTATTGCTGTTTTGATTGAGATGTTGAGCCATCATCATCCTTCTGTACCTGCGGCGGCGGTGGAAGGACTGGTGCAACTAGGGCTAGATTCTGTAGAACCATTAATCGCTGCCTACCATGCTTCTGTAGATCATGGACTCCAAGCTTACATTGTTCAAGCTTTAGCTAAAATTGGTGACTCCAAAGCCCTGGATTTGTTGCTGGAAGTGGTAGGGGTGGAAGTAGCAAATCACTGCCAGGGTAACGTCCGGCGAGTGGCGGCGAGGGGTTTGGGACGCATTGGCAGTACAGCTAATGACCCGGAAGTTGTGAAGGGTGCGATCGCCAAATTAACTTGGACGTTGCAGAAAACTGAAGATTGGGCGCTGCGTTATGCCGCTGTGGTTTCCCTACAAGAAATTGCTACACTTGATGCGATCGCGACTTTGCAGGCGGCGTTACCCCAAGAACAAGATAGTGTCGTGCAGGTGCGGCTCAAAACAGCGCTGTCACAATTATAAACTTCATTACTGCTAGCCAGAAACTAACTCGTAGCCTGTTGCTCCTTTATCCAATATTTTGGAGTATCCTAATCTTTCCAAAAACTCCATTATATTTTCTTCTTCAGGAGAGTTAGCCGTCTCCCAAAACACTGTTTTGATGGCTTTCGCTTCAAACAGCGGTTTGCAACTCTCTAGAATATTAATATCATATCCTTCAGCATCAATCTTCAGTACGTCGATTTTTTCTTCATTATATTTCTTTATCAAAGAGCTTAAAGTCAGCATTGGAACGCTACGAGTATCAGGGTTATTAGCCGGATCTGTTACTACCTTGCTCAGCATCGTGGGATCTCCCAAAGTGTCCAAGAATGCTACACCATCGCGATCGCCTATACATCCATCAAAAACTGCATATCTCGACTCATAACTTTTTAAATTCTCATGTAAAAGCTCAACATATTCTTGTACTGGTTCAACTGCGATCGCCCTTGTGTTTTCCTTTTGTAACCACAAAAACGGGTAATAACCAAAATTTGCACCAATATCAATCAGCAGCCCCTTTCTTTCCGGCGATAATATTTCTTTGGTCAGATATTCCTCATAATACCCACTGACTACAAAGAACCGTGCGTGCAAACAATTTGGATTAACCTTTACCTTTTTATCCGGGAATTGCCGAGGTATTCCGTAGGTATATTCAAACTCTAATTGAGAATTTACTGGAAATTCAGAAAGAGTCATCCATGTTAAAGGGAATGCGTATTTAGGAGGTACGAAACGCAGCCAGGACTTAATAAAATTAAAAGCCGTAGCCTTTCCCAAGGAGAATTTTAATAACTGCCAAATTAATTGAATTGCTTTTTGTTTGTAATTCATAAAACCCTCTGTAATTTATTTTTGAACATCTAAAAACTTTGCATAAACATCCAAAGTCTCTTTAGCAATTCGGCTCCAAGAGAAAAATTGTGCCACTTCAATGCAGCGTTTAGAGATCTCGGAATAACTCACTTCGTCCATAGTCAGCAGTTTGACTATTTGGTTACTAAACTGTTCGACATCACCAGGAACAATCATAAAGTCATTATCAAAATGACGCAACATTTCTCGTGGGCCTGGAACATTATACGCCACAGTCGGAAGACCGCAGGCTAATTTTTCCAGTACCGCAAAACCAAATCCTTCAATGTAGCTGGGGAAAGCTCCCACCGTTGCTTTACTCAAAAGTTTTGGCAGTTCCTCACCCTCGAAACGCGGCACGATCTCAATCCAATCATAAGCTGGCAAATTGAGATCGGCCAAAACTGCTTCCGGGCTAAAAGCTGTACCTAAAAATAAAAAGCGCACCTCTGGAACTTTAGCCTTTGTACGCATCACGATTTCTGCCCAATCTCTAGCCCCCTTGCGCGAGCCCCAAGTACCGATGAAAACTACCTGTTTGTTTGCTAAGCGCACTGTAGCAGGCTGAACCGCTTGAACCAATGCTTGCTGTCGCTGCTGGGACAATCCGAAAGGAAAGACAAAACACTTGTCGCCCATACCCAGCACATCGCGGACGTAGGCTTGTTCGTCGTGGTTAGGCACGTTGATTAAGTCGCTGGTTTGTAAACTGCGGAAGCAGTCAGGGGTGTCTGGCCTAGATAGCCAAGAACGCAGCCAGTTTGCGATCGCAGTTTTCTTTCTTTTTGGTGGCCATTTGGTTTTTTCTAGCTTGGCAAATTCCTCATAAAAGGCATACAATCCCACGGAACGGGCAAGGAGTAAACCTTTAATCCCCAGTTCTTGCTTAGAAAAAGGTAAATTGCCTTGATGAGCGTCGATAATATCAAAGCGATGAGCATTTGCCCGCACAAAAGCTTTAGCCTTGGCCGAAAAACTGGCGCGAGTTAATCTTTGCAGGGGAGATGAGGCTGCTTGACGAAAGGCATCGCAGTAGTCAAATTTCTCTACTTCATGCCCCATTTTCTGGAACTCGTCTGCCAATTCTAGCTGAACTCGCGACCCGCCCAAATTGCGATCCCAGGGCATATGCAGAATTGTGAGTATCCTTAAGGGTTTGTTCATTTTCCTAGCCCCGGATGAAACCAAAACTTATGTCTGACAGGGCTTACGTAATGCCTGAGAGCTACCTTGGAGCTACAATGCCTATCTTGATAAATAAATTCATCATCGCGATTGACAACAAACTGCTCTGGTGAGAAATTCACGCCTTGATTATAGTGCATAGCCAAATGTAGGCTAGTTTGTTCGGTAAAGTAATTGGCAGTTTCTCGTAATTCTGCTAATCGCTTGAGGGGTATTTCCCAATCCAATGGTTTTTGAAGTACCATAAATCCACTATTGACAGGTGCAAAGTTTTCAGAAGTTTTATCAAGGAGGCGTTCATCTAAAGCTGTAGCGCAATCAAGTAAATATCTGGGTCGTAAGTCGGATGAGCCAGTTATTTTTAACAACTCCTCAGCACCAGGAAAAAATAGGATATCTGAATCGGCGTAAATAGTTACTTTTTCAACAGGAAGTGAGATTAAAACTGCCAACTTTTTCCCCAGTGGATGGATGTTGGCATAGGCATATACGCACGGCGGAAGGTCTTTTTTCATGAATCTGGCAAAGTCTACGACTTCCACGCAGGGACTTATTTGCCGGAGTAATTGACAACTGGCGGGGGAATAACTACCATCAGATACAACGGTGAATTTATCGGGGATACCTACATGGCGAATGAATGATCGAATGCTGGCTACCTGTTCGGGTAAATCGCGATCGCACGAAAATGAGTAAACAACTATATTGACTTTTTGCGTTTGTTCAATTGAAAGCTTGACGATCCAAGGAAGTGCTGCACGGTAAATGGAACGAACAGCATATCCCTGCGTCCTAGCTGCACGGTAGTCAACATTTATAAGTTTTAAATAGCCTTTTAACAATATCATATTAGCTTAGCTTTTGAGTATATAACTCTCCGCAATTTTTGGGAAACATGAGAAACCATTCTTGTGTAGCCGGGCGATTTTCACACATTAACTCTATAATTTGCTTGGTCACTAAACTATTTATAATACCCTTTTTTAAGGGAAAATCTTCTAGATCGCGGTCTTTCGTAGTATAAGTTTCTATCTCATGACTTGCTTGGAATCGCTGCCAAATTATAGAAGAGCATTGCTCGCTCAAAAAATTATGTAATTCCACAAGAATTACGGCTTTTTTTAAGTTGGCAATCATATCGGGATTTAACAGTTCTATTTCTGAGCCTTCTATGTCAATTATAATTAATGTTGATAAATCTTGATTTAAGGATGCGAGCAAATCATTTTCTTGGCAAATTCCCAAAATTTTTACTCTATCTAATACTGCGTTATTTTGACTCAACTTGAGAATCTGAGGGTGCTTGTTCCGATCTGCCTCGAAAGCATAGACAACTGCTTCCGGCCATTTTAGTGCCGTACCTACGGCATAGTAACCTTCTCCTGCACCCACATTAATGATTAGGTCAAAGCGATGCGCTTCTATCCTTTTAATGGCCGAATCTATCTCCAATTCGTAAGTACCAAGAATTTTAGGCAAATCAGGATTTTCCAAGGTAAATTTCATGCCTTTAAAAGGGCCAGATAACACTCTCCCGTTAGCAATCTTTAAAATTACTGATATTATCAAACTTTTGACAGGATGGCTCAGCGGACGTAATCGATCCCTGATACTTAGAGGTAACCAATCTCTATAATAATTCAACAGACTTGCTTTCATAATGTTGATGCGATTTCTATAAAGAGCAGGTTTTTTTATCCACTTGATTAACTTGGCGCTGACTATGATAAGTAGGAACGTCCTACCGATTTCATAAGCCAAGAATATATTTTATAGCCAAAGACAGCTTTGATAAGCATCTTCCAAAAAAAAGGCCAGCGTAGCAGAGTTGGCCTGACAAATAATGCAGCGAATAAATTACCGCTCCCATATGGTTGTTTACTATTGTTCAAGGAATAGATAATTGTGTAATCTTCTACATCCATTCTATAAATCATACGCTGAATCCAAGGAAGTTGCGCCGATTCCGCTAAAGCTATTTGACAAAACTCGGAAATTCCACCTTCATAACCTTTCAGAGTTTTGTTGTTTCCATGCAGCTTATCTTTCGACCAAATTTCCTGGACATAAATTTGTTTTGGTTTTTTGCTAAGAGCTCTCAGAAAAAATTGATAATCCATTAACATATAAAGGTTTTTCTCTAAGAGAAAACAATCATCTGCCAGAGCTTTGTCAACAAAGACATCAGCTTGAGTGAAACTGCAACCGGCAACCCAAAATTTAAGATAACCTTCAAAATCAGTCGGCACCGAATAAACTGTTTCTTCACGACCATCATTGTAGACAGCCACACAGCCTCCTGCAATCAATCTATAACCGTTTAAATAATACTCGGCTACTTTTTGTAGTGCTGAAATAGTGTAATTGCAATCCGCATTCAACCAAGCAAAAATTTTTCCAGTACACAGTTGAAAACCTTTATTGATAGCATCTGTCTGCCCTTCATCAGGTTCGCTTACCCAGTAAGTCAAATACTTTTCATACTTATTGATAATTTCAACTGTATTATCGGTAGAACCGCCGTCAATGATAATGTATTCTAAATTTGGATAACCTTGCAGCAGTACAGAACGTATTGTTTCTTCAATAAATCGACCATAGTTATAACTAGGGGTGACGATGCTCATCCTGGGCCATTCAGAACCATCAGGCATTCGCTCTGGCAATGGTAGATTTTCTTCAGTCCAAGGCCATCCGGTTTTTTCTGGGGGTGGAGGAGGTATATCTTTTAAAGTTAAACTATTAGTAATAATGGGCATATTTGACCTATTTTTGTTTTTGGCTAGTCAGATTGAACAGCCTCCAGACCTCAAGCCACATTCTATCCGCTAAGTCAGAACAATCTCTGTAATTTTTTTATCTTCCATTATTTTACTACATTATCCCTCTAAAAGCAATACATAGAGTACTAATTCTTGTAGGCCATCGCACTCCAACCTGAATTATTACATATTTTTTGTCACTCCACAATACACTTTATGTATCATCTGTCACCCCCAGCGTTCAGCCCGTATAATAACACAAACTATTGTCTGCCGCTTTGTATTCTTCTAATTCCTTCTCTAATACCTACCTTGGCTTTCCATCCCGGTAATAAATCTCCTTTGTTCCACGGTACCATCACTTCCCGATCGCGATAAGGTCTACCACCCCATCTAATAGCTAGCTTTATCCCTGTTTCTTGTTCAAAAACTTCGACAATTTCCTTTAATTTTAACGGTGAACCTGTCGATACTTCATATCTTTCGTGCCCGCGAAACTCTCCGTTTTGCAAGCGCGATGCTGCTACCATATATGCCTCAACAACATCATCAACATACACCATTTCTATTAACTGTTCGCCGGGAGGCATAGGCAACTCTTTTGATTGCCTTGCCGTTTTTTCTAGCAAGGTAAATAGCTTTTCTCTGGGATCGTTTAGCCCGTATGTATCGAAGAGTTTCAGAGTGATAACTTGCAGTGGTGTTGTTTCTACATAAAACTGAAGTATTGCTTCAAAGGCTTGTTTAGTCGCCGCATATAAACAAACCGGACTGTAATCCTTATTTTCGTAATGCTGCCATGACGTGCCTGTGTTTAGCAAATGATAAATTTTATGCGCTATCATCGCCTCAACTAACTGTGTAGAAAAAGTGATATTGATCTGCAACATAGACACAACATCTCCTGGTGTATGTTGCGCCAAGAATAGCGATGCCAAATGAAATACAACCCTTGGCTTGACTGACTTAACAATGGCAAACAACCCCTCTGTCGTGCCGTCATGAATATGGACGGTGATGCTATCTCGGACAAGCTGTAGCTGTTGCAGGGTAGAGTTGGGACAAATAATTATATGTACCCGCCAGCCAGACGCTACCAGGTGATGTGTTAAATGTGACCCTATAAAGCCAGTAGCACCAGTTACAAGGGCAATATTGGATGACTGCTTAGCCACGATGAGTAGCTTCCTCTGTGTAACGAAAGGGACTCAAGAAATCGGCAAAGGCGACTAATATCATGTCCAGAGAGTATCGGTTGCGTAAGGGTAGGGCGAAGCATATGCCTGACGGCAGGCTATCGCCTACGGATATAATATCTTGGCCTATCTGTTTTAATTTGTATGTGGGACATAATTTTTCTCACTAATTATAGCAACCGCCTTGGCGGTTAGGGCAACTCCAACTCTTACCTCTGGTTCATAATCCCTTACGGAGTAACCTTTTCCCTCTTCCCTCTTCCCTCTTCCCTCTTCCCTAGCCCCTAGCCCCTAGTCCCTAGCTATACTTTATATTTTTACGCTTCTATTCTCCTATTTAATTTAGACTAAAAGGTATTTTAAAGTATTATTGAGCAAAATCATCGTATTTCACGTTCATCGCTTTTAATTTATTTTATACTTACAGATCGATAAACATCCAGTGTTTGTGCAACGGTTTTTTCCCAGGTAAACGCTTTTGATCTCTGACATCCTTTAGCAATTAAACGATCGCGTTCTGTTGGATTATCGAGCAGGAAAAGCAGGATATCTGCTAACTCACTGGCCGAATCGGGGTCAAAAAGCAAGCCTGCCTCACCTACTACCTCTGGAATGCTGGAGCAGTTGGAAGCAACTACAGCAGTTTTGCAGGACATAGCTTCGAGAGGAGGAATGCCAAAGCCCTCATATTTAGAAGGATAAACTAAAGCGACACTACAACGGTAGAGCTTTGCTAAATGAGTATCTGTCGCATACTCGTAATGCACAACGTAGTCCCACAATTTAAGCTCGGCAATAAGTTTTGCTTCTGCCTTATTAATATATGGCCCAACCACACAGAGCATAATATCAGGTCGAACAGATACAACTTTCGCAAAAGCTAACAGTAACCCATCAAAATTCTTGTAACTGGTGCGGTGGCCTACATAAAGATAGTAGGGTCGATCGGGAACTGGCTCGGAACCATAAGAAAGGCTGCTATCAATGTCAGCTGCTAAATAAGTAACATTTATTTTATTTTCTGGCAATGAATAGCGCTCAATTAAGTCTTTTTTTGTATTCTCAGAAATGCAGATAATTGCTTGTGCTGACACAATAGCTTTTTGCTTTTGCCTCCTCAAATTTCCATAAGGATCTAGTTGCTCTGGAAAAATTTCATCAATCATATCCCATACAGTTATGACGACAGGAAATTGATATTTATTCAGATCCTGTCGAGTGAGCAAGGAATAGTAACTTGGATGAAAAACATCAAATTCATATAAGCCCGAAAAAAATCTAAAGTAATATTTTTCTATCCAGTACGACAGTCTCCCAGGTCTAAATCCGAACCTAGCATACTTAAACGTTTTCAAGTTTGGATGAGCCGGATACGTAATTTCATGATTTTGGTACTTAGTCGCGATAGTCAGGTAAGGGGAAAAACTCTCTGGCAGTCTGCTGATTATATTGTTGAAGTATTTGTTTATCCCACCAGTAGCCTGACCTGCATATACTTGTCCATCATATAGAATACGCATTACCTTTTTTTCCTTTGACACATAAGAAAGAATAAAGTCTACCTGGATTGTTGCAAGACCTAGATAACCGATATCGATAAAAGCTTTGAGTTATAGAAATATTTATAAGCAATGAAGCAACTACTTTTCCTAACTTCCTTTCCAAGGCATGAAGCAACCAGTTTCTTACTTCAAGATTAGATGCAGGAAAGTGATTTATGACTGTATCGAAAGGAGCAAGGCATTTTAATATCTTAAAACCTGACTGTTCAAGTACCGTTTTATAAAGCTCTAAAGAATAAGCATTCTCTCCTCCGTGCATTTTGTGTAGTATATGGCTTTCCAGAAATAGCTTTAATTGCTGCTCATCATTAACAACGTGTTCTCTAGTTGCCAGTAGAAAACCTCCCGGCTTTAACACCCTTGAGCATTCAGCAATACCTTTGCCTAAATCAGTGAAGTGATGTAGAGCTTGACGAGCATAAATAATATCAAAAGTAGAATCGGAGAAAGGTAGGGATTCCGCAAAAGCCTGTGTAGTTAATATGGAACTGTTGCTTACCTGTGCTGCTAACCTCTTAGTTGCTACCAGTCCGACGTCTTCACTAGGGTCAGGATCTACAGCATAAACCTCATGACCCCTAGACGCAAAAGCATAAGAAGCAATCCCATTACCACAACCAATATCAAGTATTTTTAGCCTTTTATGTGTTCGCTCTAGCTGTAAAATTTTTATAACTTCTGTAAACTCTTCACTTGATGAGAAACGTTTAGCAGCAGCTAGATTATCTTCATCCAAATAACAAAGATTAACTGCTTCTGCCAGTTCTGGCTGTTCCCGCATCCAACGAACGGAATCTTCGTAATTTACTAAGTTTTTAATCACAATCTATTTCCTTTGTTTTAATTTAGTTACATTTCCCAGGAACAGTCAGCAAAAATACAGCCGTAATCTCCGCCTTCATACATAGCAAATTCAGAACCTATGTCAACAACAGTGAATATACAAGCTTCTTCTATAATATCTATTATACTAATATTAGGTATATGAAATGCGATCGTAAAATAGTATTTACCAGGTGTTATAAGTTTCACAGGTATCTTCATTTTTGCCGTCATTTCTACATGATTATTTATATACCCCAACTTGTTGTTCACTTTAGTCTGGCTTGTGAATATTTTACGATTTTGTATATCTTTTAAGGATACGCCCATTACCACATCTTCTATCCACCTTCTAACCAAAAAACTAATTTTTAATACGATCTGCTCTGTATGGCCAAATTCTGACAAGGGAACATCAAGACTATTGACTGTTTTAGCTTGTGTAATATAAATCTCCTTTTCTATCTTACCTAAGTCTGAACGAATAAAGGTATTAGTCTGATTAAAAGTTGATTTTTCTAAATATAAAGATATGACTTCCTTGGCTTCTCCTTTTTTTATTACTTTCCCTGTCTCTAAAAAAATTGCTTCGCTACAAAGTTGAGCCAGCATACCCATTTGATGACTTACAAATAACACTGTTCTCCCTTCTTTCCCTACCTCTCCCATTTTACCCAAACACTTTTTTTGAAATTGGGCATCGCCCACCGCCAATACTTCATCTACCACCAAAATTTCTGGTTCTAAATGGGCAGCTACCCCAAATGCTAGCCTTACGTACATTCCAGAAGAGTATCGCTTTACCGGAGTATCTAAAAACTTTTCTACCTCAGCAAAAGCCACAATTTCATCAAACTTTTTTTTAATATCAACTTTGCTCATTCCCAGTATAGCTCCATTGAGATAAATATTTTCTCTGCCTGTAAGCTCTGGGTGAAATCCCGTACCCACTTCCAACAAACTGGCTACTCGACCTTTGATACAAATACGTCCGGTAGTAGGTTCCGTGATACGGCTTAAAATTTTTAATAGGGTTGATTTGCCTGCGCCGTTGCGACCTATAATACCGACGCGATCGCCCTGTTTAATCTCAAACGATACATCCTTCAAAGCCCAAAATTCTTCATAAGCTGGGCTAGGATCTTTTTTGCGAAAAGGTTTGAGCAAATTTAGACTTAAAGACTTTGCTCCTCGTACCATTGACTCCCGCAAAGTCTTATAAGGCACTTGCTGCTGATGCCCGATCACGTATTTTTTACCCAGATTTTCTACGCGGATTACAGTATCAGACACGCCCTCAATTCCTGCCTAAATTACACTGGCTAACCTAATTTGTCTAGAGCGACTTTAAATTTTTCGCTTAGTCTTTCCAAGCAATGCTTTAACTGCGCTACATTTTGTCTTGCCCCCCTGTATCTTTATCCTTCCATAGTTTTTCTTCCTTGATTTTTTGTTTCTAGTAGTAACTTAAAATTACGGTACGTTAAATACCAAGGTACTAACAGATCCAACCATATAAAGTGGTAATTTTTATTTTGTTTTAAATCTCGATATAGCAGAGATACCAAAACTCCTTTTAAATGCACAAAGTAAGCATTGTGCAAAAACCATTTGAATGTAATATCTTTATAGGTGGGATAGCTGAATCTTAAGTATCTCCAGTACGTATCCAAAATAGAAGGAATACTGTCATGGCGAAGATGGTTAACAATTGCACCTGGTTCATATACAGCCTCGTAACCTTTCTCGTTGATTCGCTTTGACATATCTACATCCTCTCCATTGGTTCTTAACTTCTCGTTAAACCATCCCACCTCTTCTACTACAGATTTGCGTACAAGACTGTTGTTGCCATACATGAATGGAGGGTTATACAAACGATTATCTCCCCAATCTTGAGTCATGTGTACTTTGCGCCACCGATCGGCCCATGACTCCTGTATAGCCTCCACCAACCTACCACCTGCTACTGCAATTTTTTCGTCTTCTAACAAGGGTACTAAGTTTTCAAGCCAATGAGAATCTGCTACACAATCGGCATCTAAAGATGCCACCAATTGATTGCTTGCACTCCGCAAGCCTGTATTGCGGGCGGCGGAAAGTCCTTTATTAACCTCATGCCTGACAATTCGCACTGGGTATTGAGAAGCAATTTCCACAGTTCGATCCTGGCTACCATCATCGATCACCAAAATTTCATCTACTGGGTGTGTCTGATTTAATATTCCCTCAATACAACGCGCAATATAGTTTTCTACATTGAAACTGGGAATGTATAGTGAAATTTTTGGCATCGTATCTTTCATCCTGCTAAACGATCTCCAGCCTCAGACTAATTTCTTCTTAGCTCCTCCACTAAAACTTGCATTTTTTTGCTGCCGTCTACTTGTCGTTTGTAATTTGAATCTATCGCAGCTCCCTCATACTTTTCCAGCTTGCCCTGTTTCCGTAGAGTATAGAGTGGAGTTCCCTCAATTTCAGCAGTTCCTGATTCTTGGAAGCTATCAAAGGGCAGAGAAGCTATGAAGCGTTTTGTGTCCAGCATTTCCTCCTTCGTTTCTCCCGGTAAACCATAAGTGAAAGTGCCGTGAACAGTCATCCCGATTTGCTTTAATTCGCGAACTATCTGCGCGGCATACTCCAGATCTAGGTGCTTATTGACGATCTTGTCTACCACCCGTTGATTGCCACTCTCAAACCCTAACTTGACGCCAAAACAACCGCTTTCCTTCATCAACTTCCACGTTCCCATTTGGATAGTATCAGCTCGACACATAGCTGACCAAGGAATGCCAATCCGAGCCATGACTTCGCACATTTTCACCACATGGCTGTTGCCCAAATTAAATGTATCGTCGTCGAAGTAAATGCACTTATATTGGAAGCGATCGATTAATTCTCGAATGAAAGCTTCCATGTACTCTGGTGAGTAGTGGCGTACTGTTCGCGTTTTGGTACCGTCTGGGTCGTTACCAGTCATAGCCGCAGGCCATACGCAAAAGATACACTTGAACGGGCATCCACGACTGCTCCAAATCTGGGCATGAGGGGCTACTTGCCCAACTGGATTGCCGTCCCAGTAACGGTAGGCGTGAAGTTCATCAAAATAGGGAAAGGGCGCTGCGTTCATTTCTGCTAAAGTTAGCAGGTCAAAGTCAATAATTCCAGACTCTCCTTTGAGGACACGCACGCTGCCTTTTTCGTATTCACCTCTAATGCAGGCGTGAACGGGATAATTATTGAGTATTTCTTCTGACTTAATGGTTGTAATCGGTCCTGTTACTACAATTTTAGTTTCTGGCAGACGTTTGTGGATTTGCTCGATCAATAAGCGATCGTGTTCCCAACTTGGTGTGGCAATTTCAATGAATATGTACTCGTATCTTTCCTCTTCTAAGTTCTTAAAGTAAGTGTTATACGATTCCCGTAAAGCAATACTGTCACGGAAACGCACATCATATCCCGTCTCCTTTTTGGCATAAGTTGTGGCATATCCCATGAAGAATGGGTAAGGTAGGTATTCGCCAAACTTAAAATTATCTGGGCTACAGTTACTCAGGTAGGTAAAAGGCCATCGCGAACCTGCTCTTACGCCAACACGCCAGTATTTTTTCCAGAACCAGAACCTCCCTTCTTTTTTTTCCCACCACGGTGGATTGCTAAATAAAACTTTCACGATATTATTCTCCTTTTGTTTACCTTAAATGAACATATTTTTTTGTTTCCGGTCAACCAGTATCGATTGGTTTTTTTTAACTATTATTTTTCCTCTTTTGCTGCCTAAATTACGTCAGCAAACGTGCGTTCCGTTTTTCGGAAGTACCAGACCCCACTGGCAAATAACAAGGCGACCAATGCTAATGATAAGGTGAATCCCGGCCAGTAAAGCTTGAACTCTCCACCCAATATAGCCCAGCGAAAGCCGTCAATCACCCCCACCATTGGATTCAATGAATAAATCATACGCCATTGTTCTGGCACAATGCTACTGGTAAAACCGACTGGCGATATATACAGACCAAACTGCACGATAAAGGGTACGATGTAACGAAAATCTCTGTATTTTACATTTAGCGCTGCCAACCATAAACCTGCACCCATTGCTGCTGCAAAGGCAATCAAAATAAACAGCGGTAGCATCAAGATACGCCAATCGGGCACGAAATTGTACCAGGCCATCAGCGCCAACAAGATTATGCCAGAAACCAGAAAATCTACAAAACTCACAATGACTGCGGAACCAGGGACAATTAAGCGAGGAAAGTAGATTTTAGAAATTAAATTGGCGTTGCCGATTAGGCTGTTGCTGCATTCCGAAAGCGCATTGGCAAAGAATTGCCAGGGTAGCATAGCTGCAAAAACCAGGATTGGATAAGGGACACCTTCTGATGGTAACTTGGCTAGCTTACCAAATACCACCGTGAAAACAACCATTGTTAGAAAAGGTCTAATTAAGGCCCAGGCAATGCCGATCGCAGTCTGCTTATACCGTACCACAATATCCCGCCAAGCTAGGAAGTAAAATAACTCCCGGTAGCGCCACAAGTCTTTCCAGTATTGCTTTTCGGTGCGACCCGCCTCAATGATTAACTCTGATTGACTCATAAGTGCGATGAATGGCAAGTAACAATTTTGACGGGTAAGGAAAGTCGCGTTTAGCACGCAGGGGGAGGGATATTTGGCTGGGCCACAGAGCGATCGATCGCGTATCTTCAGTACCGATAGGCTTCATAGCTTCCATTTCGGACAAGGAACGGCTTAAAGTCTGAGTATTGTTGAGTCTTGTTTGACTCATTAGGTTTCCGTATCCCACACTTAAGATAGCACCCTTGGCAAGGTGATCGACTCCATTAAACCCAGATCTCGCACCAATCTCCCACCAGTCAGGGAATTAACGATCCTGGCTAAGTTCACAGCTTACTTAGAGTTTCGGCACATCTATCTTAAGGAGTATTTTGGCTTTTTTGAAGATCTGGGAACTTACACTTAACCTCAATTTCAAAGTTGCTCTCTGCTGAACCCTCTGTCAAAAAGGGAATCCCAGTTTTGCCACCCAGTTTAATGCCAAATTTAATAGTAACTTCTTCAACTTCCGCATCGGTAAAATTTTTGAACGCCCCCAGTGCAAATTTGGCGTAGTTGCGAATTTTGTCTTGAACGTCCTGGATGTTGACTGTGGGTATATTTATATCTCGGTATACAGGTTCATCCTCGTCTGACTTCGGCACATCGGCGTCTGTCTTGGACTGGATATAAAGGTCGTACTCTGTACCGTCGTCTTTGACAATTAGGCGTTGGACTTCTGACATCAGTAGCTTTGGTGCATGGTGTTATGTTGGTAAGAATACTCTAAAACGTCCGTATGGCTAGATATGCCCTGGTGATTGGTATAGCAATATATGATAACTTTCCCAATCTCACGAAGGCGGCTACAGATGCAGAGGCAATTGCCCGACTCTTAGAAAAACACGGCAAGTTCCAAGACGTGAAACGCTTTCCAGCACGGTGGATCAAGGATGAAAGCCGCTTTGAGGTGGCGCTGGATAAGCCGCTAAAGAGTAACGAACTGCGGGAGGCGCTGAAAACCTTTTTGCTGGAACAGGCGCACAAGCAAGAGGCGCTGATTTATTTTGCCGGACATGGGTTTGAGGTGGCAAGTTGGACTGGTGAGAAAGAAGGATATCTGGCCACCTCGGATTGTACCAGCAACGGGCAAAACGCTATTCTGCTGGATGATTTCAACGTTTTGATCGGAAAATCGGATCTCAGCAATTTGGTGGTGTTGCTGGACTGCTGCCATGCTGGATCTATACTATAGCGCTACGCGCTGGCGTATTTACAAATAGTGAATTGAATCTATGTGTAGCTCAATGTCGTCTATTCTAATCTGTAACTATACCAGCGCGTATCGCTATAGAACGAAAAGTGCTGGATGATAGCCTGAAAGCTTTTGGGCAAAAGGATTATTACCTGATTGCTGCTTGTCGTGCGTTTGAAAAAGCGCGTGAGGATATCGAACACGGTGTTTTTACGGGGGCAGTTCTGAAGGGATTGGGGGATGATAATGCTGATGAGGATGGGCGAGTTAGTGGCGATCGCCTTTTTGACTTTATCACATCAGAACTCAAGGGCAGCGGTCAAGAACCGATTCGCATGGCGTGGGGACGTTCCATTACTTTAGTTCAATATCCGCCGAAACAGACGGTAAAGGTGGTTAAGGAAGATTGTCCCTATCAAGGATTAAGGTATTTTGAGGAAAAACAGAAGGATTTCTTTTTTGGACGGGAGAAAGTCGTCCAGTTGCTATGGCAAAAGCTGGGAGAAGGGAATTTTGTGCCGATTATTGGCGCGTCGGGGAGTGGCAAATCTTCCGTAGTTCGGGCAGGTTTGATTCCTAAATTAAAGGAAAATGGCTGGGAATTGTTAGCGGAACCGATTTTGCCCGGTGTGGAACCGTTGGCGGAATTGAAGCGGGCTTTTAACGGTTGGTTTGATCGATCGCAATTGCCAGAAATCTATTCTCTCATGGAAAGGGCTGGTTTACCTGCCGTAATTGAAAGATTACCCGGTTCAAAGCGATTGTTGTTAGTGGTAGATCAATTTGAAGAGGTGTTTACCCTTCGTTCTCAGGATCAAGATGAACAGACACGCCGATTTATTGAATTGCTGACCAAAGTAGCAGAGATTCCCGACCCGCGGTTGGCAATAGTGACGACAATGCGGGCGGATTTTCTGGAATATTGTTTAAGTTATGAGTCGCTGACTCGGTTGATTCAAAATCAAGCGGTGTATATGCCGCCTTTGTTGGGGGCAGAATTAGAAGAGGCGATCGCAAAACCTGCTAATCTTCAAGGTTATCATCTGGAAAGTGGTTTGCTGGGAGAGATTTTGGATGAAGTGGGGAAGGAGAAAAACTGTTTACCTTTGTTGCAGTTTGCGCTGACGGAACTTTGGGAGAAACGCGACAACCAAAAGCATCAGCTAAGTTTAGAACAGTATCGGGTGCTAGGGGGAGTAACTGGGGCGCTGAACCGTCACGCGGAAAAGGTTTATAGATATAAGGATTTTCAGAAAGATTTGCCGCAGTTGGAGAGAACGGCGGAAGAACAGGAATGGATTAAGCGGATATTTTTAAGATTGGTGCGAACGGGTGAGGGGGAAAAGGATACTAGGCAAAGGCAAACCAAAGCTAAATTGTTGGGTATTGCTAAGGATAATTTAGCGGATGGGCAAGTTATTAATAATGTTTTGGATGAGTTGATTTGCGGACGATTGTTAGTTGGTGGAGAAGAAGGGGTTGATTTAGCCCATGAAGCTTTGATTGAAGGTTGGCAAAGGTTTGTAGAATAACGGCAGGAAAGTTGGGAACAGCGAAGATTGATTGACCGAATAAATGAGGCTTTCCGAGAATGGGAGAAACAGCCAACTGATGATAATTTAATAATGGGTGGATTGCTAGCACAATCGCGAGAAAAATGGCTAGAATTGGCATCAAATTTAGATGCAAACGTTAGCAATTTTTACCAGCAAAGTAATATTCACGAACAAGACCGAATTACTGAATTACAACAAGCACTTACTGAATCAAGGTTACGAGAACAGGCGGCGAGAGTGCTGAATTTATTGGCTGTTGAACCGCTAGAAGCTTTAGTTTTGGCAATTCAAACAATGGGTGAAAATGCAGAGAAATTGCCACAAATTCTCCCCCCAGTCCAGACGGCAATGCAAAGAACAATGGAAACAGCCAGAGAGTCAATTCCTTTTCAAGGACATAAGAGTTTTGTCTTTTCTGTTGCCTTTAGTCCCGATGGGCAACGAATTGTCAGTGGTAGTGATGACAATACAGTGCGGTTGTGGGATCTCCAAGGTAATCCGATTGGTTCACCTTTTATGGGGCATGAAGATTTTGTCACTTCTGTTGCCTTTAGTCCAGATGGGGAAATGATTGTTAGTGGCAGTGGTGACAAGACATTGCGGTTGTGGAATT